>JAQUCZ010000092.1 GCA_028685945.1 Sulfurimonadaceae bacterium
TAAAGGCATCTGCGTATGGTTCCATCAGATTTTAAAGACTTTTCCGAAGGTCGTATAAAAACAAGGGCATATTTTTGTTACCTTTTTTCTAAAAATATCCCTAACAGGCTCCCTTCGATAAGTGAAGAGATGATTATGTCCCGACTTTTAAAGATCAAAGGGGATATAGAAAATTGCGACGGAGTCTATCTTCTTGATCATAAAGGGGTGCAGGTTACCCCTACTTTTACAAAACACGGGCAGATCGATGAGGATGCGGGAAAAATCCGCGCCGACAGGGCGTACTATTACCGTGCGGTGCGTGAAGAACGCTGTACGATCACCGATCCTTACCCATCGCTTATCACGGGTGATTTTTGTGTGACCGCTTCTCAGCCCATATTTTGCGAAAACGGTAACCTCAAATATGTAGCATGTCTAGATATCCCCTTTACCGAAGCGCTCCGCATAGGACACCTTAATACCTTCGATACTTTTTTTGCAAATATGTTCAAATACACCTACGGACTTTTTGCATTTGCTCTTATCGCCGTGGCTCTTTTGTTGTTTCTCAACGGCGTTCAAAGCTTTTTTATGTACGAGATTGCGGTGGGTCATTTCGATGCGAAAAATGTCTTTGAAGCAACTATTTTGCTTACCCTCTCTCTGGCGATCTTTGATCTCTCAAAGACGATTATAGAAGAGGAGATTATGGGGCGCAACCGCGATCACAACGTCTCGGGACCTCATAAAACAATGGTACGTTTTTTAGGTTCGATCATTATCGCACTCTCCATCGAAGCACTAATGCTAGTCTTTAAATTTGCGATCACCGATCCCGAAAAACTGATGTATGCGATGTATATCGTAGGGGGTGTGGCGATGCTCTTAATCGGGCTTGCCGTGTATATAAAATTTACGAAATTAAAGATTGAAGAATGATAGGAATCGTCGATTACAACATGGGAAATCTTGCAAGCGTACAAAACGCGTTTGCAAAGTTGGGTGCGCAGACGGCGATCGAGTCCGATCCGCAAAAGTTTGGCATGTACGAAAAGCTACTACTTCCGGGAGTAGGGGCATTCGGGGATGCGATGGAGCATCTAAAAGCGCGCAATATGGTAGAGCCTTTGCGAGCGTATGCCGCAAGCGGTAAGCCGATGCTCGGTATTTGTCTTGGGATGCAGCTGCTTTTTGAGAGCAGTGAGGAGTTTGGAAGCAACGAAGGTTTGGGACTCATTAAGGGGAAGGTGATCGCTTTTGATACGACACGCATGAGTAGTGAGCTTAAGGTGCCCCATATGGGATGGAACAGAATGTTTACCAAAAACCATCCCCTTTTTGAAGGACTCGACGAGGAACATTACCTCTATTTCGTGCACTCGTTTCATGCGGTATGCGAGGATGAAGCCGACGTGATCGGCACGAGTGTTTACGGGTACGAGTTTGCTTCTGCCGTGGCACATGCCAACGTGATGGGTATTCAGCCGCACCCTGAAAAAAGTCACAAAAACGGGTTGAAAATTTTAGAAAATTTTATAAAGTTATAAAGGGAATCAATGACATTATATCCTGCAATCGATCTCAAAGACGGCAAAGCGGTACGTTTAACCAAAGGGCTTATGGAGAGTGCCAAAATCTACTCGAACGAGCCATGGGAGCTCGTGAAAAAATTTGAAGAGATGGGAGCGGAGTGGGTGCACCTCGTCGATCTCAACGGTGCATTTGCCGGAGAACCGAAAAACCTTGAGCAGATTATAAAAATCCGTCAAAATTGCAACGTCAAACTTGAACTCGGCGGCGGTATCCGCGATGAGAAGACGATCCAAAAGATGCTTGAACTCGGAATCGACAGGGTGATTCTCGGCTCGATTGCGGTGAAGAATCCTGCTTTTGTCAAAGATATGGCGGCAAAATACCCGATCGCGGTAGGGATCGATGCGATTGAGGGCTACGTTGCGGTTGAAGGTTGGGGCGAGGTGAGCAGTATGAAAGCCACCGATCTAGCACGCGAGTTTGCAAATGCGGGCGTGGAAGCGATCATCTGTACCGACGTGGGTAAAGACGGCACGCTTAGCGGCGTGAACGTAGAGTTCACGCTTGAGATCGCACGGGCAAGCGGCGTGAGCACGATTGCCAGCGGAGGGGTGCGAGACGAGAACGATATAACAGCGTTGATAGAGACGAAGGAAGTGGCAGGCGTTATAATCGGCAAAGCCTATTACGAGGGAACTTTAGACCTGCCTAAGATGTTTAAACTTTTGAGTTAATGGAAAAAAAAACAATTTTTTGATAAGATTGTCCGTTAAAACTGCTTAAATAAATTACCGTAAAGGATTTCACTTGAAATTACTTGTTGTTGATGATAGTTCTACAATGCGCCGTATTATTAAAAACACCCTCAACCGTTTGGGTTATAAAGATATTTTAGAGGGTGCAGACGGTGTCGAGGGTTGGAACGCACTTGATACGAATCCCGATATAGAGATGCTCATTACCGACTGGAACATGCCGGAGATGAACGGTTTGGAACTTGTCAAAAAAGTTCGTGCCGATGCTAGATTTGCCGATATGCCGATCATAATGGTAACAACCGAGGGTGGAAAAGCAGAGGTGATTACCGCTTTAAAAGCGGGCGTAAATAACTACATCGTTAAGCCTTTTACCCCGCAAGTACTCAAAGAAAAACTAAGTGCCGTGATGGGTGTTGCCGAATAATGGAAGACTACTACTATGAGTTGGTAGTAAAGGTATCGGCACATCAAGAGCTGTATGCAGATTTCTTGAGCGATACTCTTCCTATAGGTTTTGAAGAGTTTGACGGTGGCTTTATTATTAGAAGCGAAGAGGAACTAGATACGATAGTTTGGGGTTTAGAGCAGTTTACCGAGGCCCTGCAAAAAGCGCTTGGCATGCCGATAGATATAGAGTGCACGCAGCAAAAATTAAAAAACAGCGACTGGGTAGAGGCGTACCAAAAGAGTATAGCGCCTTTACAAATAGACAATTTTTATATCCACCCTACGTGGGATGCCCCTAGAGAAGATTTGATAAACATCGCTATTGATCCCGCGTTGGCGTTTGGAACGGGGCATCATCCTACGACCGCTTCTTCGTTGCGCGCAGTCGGTAGATATGTCAAAGAGGGGCAGAACGTCATTGACGTCGGATGCGGCAGCGGTATTCTCGGTATAGGAGCGATTAAGCTCGGCGCTAAAGTGGACGCTTGCGATACCGATCCCGTCTCCGTTGCCAATAGTCTTGAGAATGCGCAGATCAACGGCGTTGCCTTTGAGAATCTTTGGGAAGGTTCATGTTCGTTAGCAAAAAATAGGTACGATGTCGTCGTCGCTAACATCGTGGCGGATGTCTTGACTTTTATAGCCAACGACCTCAAAAAAGTTCTTAAGCCGGAGGGTATTTTGATTTTATCGGGGATTTTAGACAAGTACGAATCGAAGGTTATGAACCATTACAAAGATTGCGAAATGTTAGAAAGAATCCAGCAAGACGAGTGGGTAACCCTCGTACTAAAGAAACAATAGGAAGAGAGATATATGTCAAAACAAGAGCAACAAAATAACAACGACGATAATTTTTTCAATAAAAATCCTCTTATAACATTTGCAATCTTTTCGGTTGCAGTTATTTTGCTTTTCAAAGTTCTCGTGGGAGACGGTACGACTCTTGAGGGCTCGGGAGCAGCTGCGAACACGCGAACCAAAGCGGTGAGTTATTCGGAACTTAAAAATCTCGTAGCTTCCAAAGACGTAAGAAAAGTGGAGATAGGACAAACCTACATCAAAGCTTTCTCTAACGACGGAGCAACGGTATATACGACTCGTATCGTCAAAAACGATACGAAGCTTGTCGAGGAGCTTGACAAACAAGGAATTGAATATACGGGCTTTAGCGAGTCAAATTGGTTTACCGAGATGTTCGGATGGCTGTTGCCGTTTTTAATCATCATAGGTATTTGGATGTTTTTTGCCGGGCGTATGCAAAAAAGCATGGGCGGCGGACTTCTTGGCATGGGGAACTCCCGCAAGATGGTCAATTCCGAAAAACCCAAAACAAAATTTGACGACGTTGCAGGCGTTGAAGAGGCAAAAGAGGAGGTTCAAGAGATCGTGGACTTCTTAAAATACCCTGCACGTTATGTCGAAATCGGTGCAAAAATCCCTAAAGGGGTGCTTTTGGTGGGAAGTCCGGGTACGGGTAAAACGCTTTTGGCAAAAGCGGTTGCAGGGGAAGCGGATGTACCGTTTTTCTCGGTCAGCGGTTCGAGTTTTATCGAGATGTTCGTGGGTGTCGGCGCGGCGCGCGTGCGTGATTTGTTTGATCAAGCAAAAAAAGATGCCCCGAGTATTATTTTTATAGACGAGATCGACGCTATCGGTAAAAGCCGTGCTGCAGGTGCAATGATGGGGGGCAACGACGAGCGTGAACAAACCCTCAACCAACTCCTTGCAGAGATGGACGGATTCGGAACCGATACACCCGTTATTATTTTGGCGGCAACAAACCGCCCCGAAATACTCGACCAAGCACTTTTACGTCCCGGACGTTTTGATAGACAGGTTTTAGTCGATAAGCCCGATTTTCAAGGGCGCGTTAAGATACTTAAAGTGCATATGAAAAACGTGAAGATGGACGATGACGTCGAGATAGAAGAGATCGCACGTTTAACGGCAGGACTAGCAGGTGCCGACTTGGCAAACGTAGTGAATGAAGCAGCACTCTTGGCGGGAAGAAAAAGCCAAAAAACGGTGAAACAGCAAGACCTTTACGAATCGGTTGAGAGAGCTATCGCAGGGCTTGCAAAAAAATCGCGCCGTATCAATCCTAAAGAGAAAAAAATAGTAGCGTACCATGAGAGTGGGCATGCACTTTTAGCCGAAACGACGGTAGGAGCGAAAAAAGTCTCTAAAGTTTCGATAGTTCCTCGCGGATTGGCGGCACTCGGATACACCCTCAACAAACCCGAAGAGGATAAATTTATGATGCAACGTCATGAACTTTGGGCGGAGGTAGACGTGCTTTTGGGCGGACGTGCCGCAGAAGAGGTGTTTATAGGGGAGATATCTACGGGAGCAGGAAACGATCTTGAGCGTGCAACCGATATCATTAAATCTATGGTGCAAACCTACGGTATGACCGATGTTGCGGGTCTAATGGTTATGGAAAAAAGCAGACACTCTTTCCTTGGCGGCGGGGTGCAGGCAACACGGGAATACAGCGACAAACTTGCTCAGGCAATGGATGATTTTATAAAATCTTCCTTAGAGGAGCGTTATATAGCGGTTAAAGCGAGACTCGAAGAGTATCGCGGTGCCATAGAAGATATGGTGGCACTTCTTTACAAAAAAGAGAATATCGAAGGGGAAGAGGTGCGCCAAATCATCCTAGATTTTGAAAAAGAGAAGGGTATGGAATCTAAAATTGTTGCGGCAAGTGCCCATATCGAAGACGAACTCAAAGAGGATGCATCGATGACCCGTATGAAAGAGCAAAACAATCCATCGCAAGAGAAAA
>JAQUCZ010000093.1 GCA_028685945.1 Sulfurimonadaceae bacterium
TACGTAAACGTATATAAAAAGTAGCCCAAGACCGCAAAAGGTGCAATAAGAGCCAAAAGTATTACGACAATCAACGTACGTTTAAATATTTTCATCATTTTCTAAATTCCCTGCTTGCAAAATTCGACTCTATGAGCACTTTGGTATATTCGGAGCGAGGGTTTTTAAGCACCTCGTCAAGTCGTCCCGATTCCACCTTTTTTCCCTCTTTGATAACGCAAATATCCTCGCACAGCGACGAAGCGGCGACGATATCGTGGGTTACGAAGAGGATTTTAAACCCGTGCTCTTTTTGAAGCCGTTTTAAAAGTTCCAGCAGCATCACCCGCGTTTGCGGATCGAGCGCCGTCGTAGGCTCATCGAGCAAAATCAGTTTGGGGTTTGCTTCGAGCGCGATCGCTATAATCACCCTCTGAAGCTGCCCGCCCGAGAGTTCCGGGGGAAAGCGCTCAAGCAACGAGAGATCGAGCCCTACGCTTGCAAACAGCTCCGCTATCCTCTCCTCGCAGACAAAAAACTGCTTTTTTATCTTGGTCAGGGGAGAGAGTGCGGTAAAAGGGTTTTGGGGCACGAAAGAGACGCTCTCCCCCGCACGAAGCGTAAAATCGCTCTCTACCTCAAGGTCGCATGCCATCTTTTGGGGTAACATGCCAAGAAGTGCTTTGAGGGTGAGGCTCTTGCCGCTACCGCTTTGCCCCACGAGTGCCAAAGAACGCTCGATGGTAAAATCGATTGCGACAAGCGTTTTGTTCTCTAAAGATATCTCGAGTTTGGAAACTTTCATGGCAAGCATTTTAGCGAAATAGGGTTATTTTGTCACACAAAGCACCCAACTCCTCGGCACTTTGTCCCAGCCGCGCTATGATGCGCACGATCGCTTTATCTACCGTAGGTTCGCGTATCGCTCCTACGCTATACCCCTCTTGCATCAGCGCCTCTTTGATCCGAACCACTTTTTTATTATCCCCGATAACGATAGGTACGATAAGCGAAGGGGTTACGATCCCGAGCTTCTTCTCCACGATTTCTCGGCGCAGGGCTATGGCATGTTTTAGCTCCGCTTTGTGCTCCTGCATAAACATAAGTGCCTTATGTGCCAAAAGGGTGTCGTACAAAGAGAGTGCCGTGGCGTAGATGATCGGTTTGGCACGGTTAAGCAGATACGCCACGATGTGGCTTGAAGCAAGGATATATGCCCCGAAACTCCCGTACGCTTTGCCGAGAGTTCCCATTTTTATGTGGTTGGGGCGCGGTGTGATGGCGTAAAAATCAAACACCCCAAGCAAGTTCTCCCCCACGACGCCGCTGCTGTGCGCTTCATCGACAATCAAAAGCGCATCGTACGCGTCGCACATGCCAAACACCTCTTTGGGCACCATATCGCCGTCCATCGAGTAGATCCCCTCTACGGCGACGATTTTTCTCTTGGCATGTGCATATTTTTGCAAAAGATTCTCGAGCGCTTCCATATCGTTATGGGGAAAAAAATGCACCTCGATATCTTTAAGCGTCGATGCCAAAACCCCCGAAGCATGGTACTTTGCATCCATTAAAAGCACGTCACCTTTGCGTACGAGCGCTTCTATAAGGGCGATGTTGGCATTAAAACCGCTGCCCAAAACCACCCCCTCTTCAAAGCCGTTGAGTCTGCAAAGGGCAGTTTCAAAATCTTTGTGGATCGCATGGTAGCCGCTCACAAGCAAAGAGGCTTTGGAGCTGTTGACCTCGAGTGCGGCTATCTCTTGGCATGTAAGGCGATGCAGCTCTTTGTTATGCGCCAATCCCAAATAATCGTTGGAAGAAAAATCAAGCAGATCGTACGAAACAACCTCGCGCGTACGGTAGCGCCCCGCACGTTTGAGTGCTTTGAGCTCGTTTTCATAGTACATCACTCGCAAACGACCCTGTCTCGACCGTGCTCTTTTGCCGTGTAAAGCATCTGATCGGCACGCTTGAACATCGACTCCAAACTCTCCGACATTCGGTACTCCACCACCCCGAAACTCATCGTAATAGGGACGATTCTTTTCGATTCTTTGACTACATGCCTTACTTTTTCGGCAACGACGCGCGCATCTTCTAGTGCCGTGTGGGGGCTGATAATCACGAACTCTTCCCCGCCTATGCGGCAAAACACGTCGTTTTCACGCAGAAGATCGTGGATCATATCTGCATACTCCGCCAAAACCTGATCCCCCACGTCGTGACCGAATTGGTCGTTTACCTGTTTGAAGAAGTCGATATCGAAAAGGATCATAGAAAGAGGGGTTTTATACCGTTTGGAACGGGCGATCTCCTCTTGAAGTTTCATCTGGAAGTAGCGGCGGTTCCCTATGCGGGTGAGAGCATCGGTGGTGCTGAGATATTCAAGCTCGCGCTTATAGTTCTCTTGTTGCGTGATCTCGGACATAATCACCGCAAAATGCCCCAACTCCTCCGAAACGATCGAAGCGCTGATAGAAAAGTAACGTATCTCGCCGTAGAGATTAAGCTTCACCTTGTTCTCTTCGCTTTTGTGCTGCACGAGATATTCGACCCAGTTCATCCCCGCATTCACTGCGTCTAAATACCCCTCTTCTTGTATAAAATAGTCGCACAGACACACCTTTCTTTTCTTGATATGTTCGATCGACTCGAACTCTTTGAAAAATTTAAAAAAGGTGTTGTTCACCTCGACGATTTTCGTCGTATCGTTGATGATAATAATATTGTTCGAGGTATTGATAACGTTGAGATAATAGTTTTTATCGCGCGCTTTTGCATAATACAAAAACCCGCTCCAGACGATAACGATCCCCATTAAAACGATGATTGTAAATGCACTCCATTTGAACATATACAGATCAAGATCGCTATGGGAGATGTCGCTTACCTCTTTTGCCATAACGTAATACCCGACATCCTCCCCGTCAAGCCCTCGAAGCGGATAGGAAACGATAATCTTTCCGGTCTCCACTCGGTAGCCGTCGTTAAGATAGTTTTCTATCCCATGTTTGTAAAGAAACTCCATAAGGGGGTGGGGGGCATCTTGGTTGGCAATATAATACTCCCCGATAAAAAGGCGGGTCATGGGATGGATCAGCTGTTCTCTAAACTCTTTTTTGAGCACCACGACCGATTCGATATCGGTCTGCGCAAACGATTTGCTTATAGAGTTGAAATGGGAGATCACCTCAAGCATACCGATAAATTTTCCATCCAGCATCAAAGGAACGATCGCACGCAAAGAGAGATTATGGCGCCCCGGGTTGATCGAAGAGATCACCGATTGTTTCTCGATCACCTCTTGAAGATCCTTTCTAATCCCCAAAAGGTTTTCCCCACTCTCTTTCGTCCAACTCCGATAGAGCACGTTTGCTTCGGCATCCATAATCTGAATCCATATATTTTGATACAAGGTATGGGTTCTAAAGCTCTCTATTAAAGCGCTGTAATGAAACGCATCGGAGTTTTTGGCGGCAACGTTTTTGACAAACTCCCGATTATCGGCAATAGCGAGTGCGATTGCGGTCGTAGATTTTTGTTTGACGAGGATCATCTGTTCAAGATTGCTTTGCATCTCTAAAGAGGTTTTGCGGTACGATTCCTCCTCCAATGCCTCACGTTGTAGTTTTAGAAAATCGACATACCAAAATGCCAAATAAAGAAAGAGGGTAAGCCCCGCAAGAACAAATCCGTAAAACCGATACTGTTTCTTTATTTTGTATTTCACGTCTTTGCAAACCTTTGTAAAATCTCTACACACAGCCCCATAGCGGTCGATTCAAACCCTCGAACCTCTTTGATGTAGGGTTTGCAAAAACCCTCTACCATACAAGCACCCGCTTTGCCGCGCCAATCACCGCTTTGCAAATAGCGTTCCACATCCTCTAAATCAAACGGCGCAAAATAGTATTGCGTCGTCGAGATATCGAGGATTTTTTGTTTGGGGGATTCGTAGATCATACAGGTAATAATGGTTGTGACGTTACCGCTTTGGGTCATCAAAATATTGCGCGCATCCTCGAGGCATTTTGCTTTGCGAAGTATTTGATTCTGCGAGGTTACTACCGTATCGGCAACCAAAAGAGGATAATCCTCGATCCCGAAACGCTCTTTATTCACCTTGTATTTTCCCAGCGTCGCCTGATACACGAAATTTTTCGGGCACGATGCCACGATCGCATCTTCGTCAAAATCGATACTCTCTTGGATAAAGGCGATCCCAGCTTCTTTAAGCAGTTCTGCACGAGTTTGAGAGGCGGAAGCTAAACGGATCACGGCTTAGAGACTCCCCGAAAGCGATGCGCCCAAAAAGATAGCTATAACCCCGAGCGCAATGTTAAGCGGTACCATAATCTTGCCTATAAGCCCCAACTGATCTTTTGCCAAAACAAAGTCCCCTTTTTCCAAAGCTTTTTGCGCTTTGTTGCGGCGGTATATCATAGCAAAAAGGTTGAGTGCCATCACGACCCAAAGCGCCTCTTTGGCATGTGCAAGTATGGCATGTTCGGAGTGGGAGAGTCCGTAGCCCATAATCATAACAACGGCAGTAATAAGCAATACAATAACGAAAGGAACGACGATGGTAAAAAGATTTTTCAAGGCATGTGCAATCCGCTCAAGGCGTTTTGCGGGGGATTCGATCTCTAAAAAAGAGGGGTGCGCGGCGTAACGCATCGCCACCATTCCGCCGACCCATACTACGCCGCTTAAGACGTGAAGAAAGACGATAATCGTTCGGTACTCCGCAAAAAAGTTTTCCACTTCTTCTCCTTATAAAATTGCACCCTGCGATTAAATCATAAGCTAGGTTCCGAATCAAGTTCGCAATGACGGAAAGTACAAGATTTCGTCACCCTGAACTCGATTCAGGGTCTAGGTTTTGCAAGAGGTCTACTAAAAACATTGAATTATTTTACAATGTTTTTAATATATTCCAAAGAAGCACTCTTCGCTTCGGGGAGTTTTGTAACGTCTTTACCGCCCGCTTGTGCAAAATCGGGACGTCCGCCGCCCCCGCCGCCGAGGATCGGAGCGATGTTTTTGATCCACTCGCCCGCTTTGGCATCGCACCCTTTGACACCCGCGGCAATAAGCACTTTGTCCTCTTTGACTTGGAAAAGCATCGCACAAAGTTTGTCGTTTTGGTTTTTAAGCTCGTCGATCTTCTCTTTGATATCGCCCGCAGGGTATTCGGCAACCACGATAGCTACGTCGCCGATTTTTTCCACTTCGATCTCTACTTTTGCAGAGTTTTGAGCCTGTACGAGTTCGGTTTTTAACTCGGCAATATTTGCTTTAAGTCTTGCGACTCCCGCCATAACGTCAAGGTTTTTCACCTCTGCTTGCACGTTTTGAAGCAGCTCTCTTTGCTCTTTAAAATAGTTGTACGCCGCTTGCCCGCACACCGCTTCGATACGGCGCACGCCCGCACTTACCCCGCTCTCTTTGACAATAATAAACGAACCGATATTTGCCGTGTTGCTAACATGCACCCCACCGCAGAACTCGATGGAAGCATCTGCA
>JAQUCZ010000094.1 GCA_028685945.1 Sulfurimonadaceae bacterium
TGCCGAGAGCCGTTTCGGGGCTATGAGCGAGTATCTCTCTTTGGGTTCGATCGATGCGGTCTTTAAAACGCTTGAAGCAAAACGGGCAAAATTCGGCGTCGTACCTATAGAAAATTCGCGCGACGGCGTTGTAGGGGAAACGCTTGATCTTTTGGCAAAAAGCGACGTGAAGATAGTTGCGGAACTCTACATGCCAATCCATATGTCGTTTGCAACCAAAGCGCGAAGACTCGAAGACGTCAAAAAAATCTACTCTAAAGACAAAGGGTTCGGGCAATGTAGGGAGTTCTTGCAAGAACACGGACTCACAAATATCGAGCTGATCCCCGTCGAATCTACCGCCAAAGCGGCTATTCTTGCATCGGAAAATCCGAGTGCCGCGGCTATATGTTCCCACATTGCGGCAAAGCTCTACGGTATTCCGAGAATGTTCGACAATATCGAAGATCAGCACGACAGTTCGACCCGTTTCGTGATCCTCAGCGATTTTAAAAACGGTGTAAGCCACGATGACAAAACATCTATTCTGGTGAGGTTAAAAGATGCAGTAAAAGCGGGTTCATTGGTACATTTTTTACAAGATTTCGATAAGGAAAAAATAAACCTTTCCAAAATAGAATCACGCCCTTCGCGGGATAAAAGCGGATTCGGGTATTGGTTTTTTATAGATTTTTACGGACATATCGACGATGAGGCGATCCAAAGAGTTCTCGCAAAACACGAGGGTGAAGTAACATGGCTAGGAAGCTACGTAAGGGGCGAAGATGAAATTTAACAAACAATTGGATGGTATTAAAACCTATGAGGCGGGAAAACCGATAGAGCTTGTCGTGCGCGAATTCGGTATCGAACCTAAAGATATCGTAAAGTTGGCAAGCAATGAGAACCCTTACGGGTGTTCCCAAACGGTAAAAGATGCGGTGAGTAAAATCGTCGGGAATATGGCGCTCTATCCCGACGATTCTATGCTCAAACTTAAAAATGCGTTGAGCGGGTACTACGGTGTCACAAACGATAATTTGATTATCGGTTCGGGAAGCGATCAGGTGATCGAATTTGCCATACATGCCAAAGCACATGCAGGCACCAAGATATTAATGAATAAGATCACCTTTGCGATGTATGAGATTTATGCAAAACATGTGGGTGCCGAGGTTATTCGTACCGATTCGATCCATCATGATCTTGAGCAGTTTTATGCGCTTTATCTCAAACACAAGCCGGAGATGATCTTTTTGTGTACGCCTAACAATCCGACGGGAGATTGTAACGATGCAAGCGACGTATACGAATTTTTGGCAAAAATCGACAAAGAAACGCTCGTAGTGGTGGACGGTGCGTATATGGAGTATGCTGCTTTTAAAAACAAAAATAAAAAAATTGACCCGAAAAACTTGATCGAAACGTTTGAAAACGTGATCTTTTTGGGAACTTTTTCCAAAGCTTACGGCTTAGGCGGTATGCGCGTGGGGTACGGTATTGCAAACCCTCTTATTATCAAAGAGCTTTACAAACTCCGTCCCCCCTTTAACATCACGACTCTTTCTCTTGAAGCTGCAAGCGTAGCGCTCGGCGATCAAGATTTTGTACACGATTGCATAGAGAGCTGTTTTAGCGAGATGAAACGCTACGAAGAGTTTGCAAAAGAGAGAAAAATAGATATAATTGAGTCCTATACTAATTTTATAACATTATGTTTGAATCAAGATTCGGATGCGACAAAAATTTCCAATGCGCTTTTGCAAAAAGGGATGATTGTTCGAAATCTCAGCAGTTATAACATGAACGCAATACGCGTTACGATCGGAAAGCCTGAGCAAAATACACGCTTTTTTGAACTATTTTCAGAACTACTCTAGCACGGGAATTTAATGGATTTTAAAGTACTTTTTTCGCAGCTCGTCGTCTTATATGCCAAGCTCACCAAGCAACAAAAGGCGATCATTGCGGCTGCGATAATCGGTATCGTTGCTTTTTTGATTTTTATGGTTGTTTTTACGGCGCAAAAAAATGTGGAGAAACGTTACGAAGTACTTTTTGATTCGCTTAGTTCTGCAGATGCCGCGAAAGTCGTGGAACAGCTAGAGAAAGAGAACGTTCCTTACGAGCTTGAAGCAGACAACGTAATTCGGGTGCCTAAAGAGTATGTATATAAGCAAAGAATATCGATCGCATCGCTCGGGATACCCAAAAACACGGGGGTAGGATTTGAACTTTTCGACAAGCAGGAATTCGGCGCTACGAGTTTTGATCAAAATATCAAATTTCTTCGCGCGCTCGAGGGGGAACTCTCCCGCACGATCGAAGATCTCTCCCCGATAGAAAAGGCTAGCGTTTCGCTTGCACTTCCCAAAGAAACCCTTTTTGTTGCCAAGCAGATCGAGCCTACCGCGTCGATCATGGTGACGCTTGCGGAGGGCAGAACGCTTACTTCCAAGCAGATTCGCGGTATAAAAAATCTCGTAGCCGCAGCGGTTCCCAAGCTTACCCTTGCAAACGTAATGCTAGTGAGTAGCGACGGGGAAACTTTGGGGGACGACGATGAGATGGCGCAGATGGGGGAACTCTCTGCGGTGCAACAAAAATTCAAACTCAAAGAGGAGAAAAAAGCACAAGAGAAGATTATCGAAGTGCTCTCCCCGTTTGTCGGCGGTAAAGACAAAGTGGTTGCCCAAGTGACGATGGAGTTTGATTTCTCGATCAAAAATTCCACTTCCGAGACGTTTGACCCTGAAAATGTCGTGCGAAGCGAACAGATCAGCGAAGAGAAGCGCGAAGGGCTTGCCCCTGCCGAGATAGGCGGGGTTCCCGGAACGGTAAGCAACATCGGACCCGTTGAAGGGCTTCAAAGCAATCAAACGAGGGAAAAATACGAAAAAAATACGGGAACGACCAACTACGAAGTGGGGAAAACCGTCTCTACAATCAAATCGGAATTTGCTAGACTCAAACGGATCACCGCTGCAGTTATGGTGGACGGAAAATACAAGGCGAAGCTAGACGAAAACGGTGTAGCTACAAGCGAAGTGGAGTACAACGCGCTTGATGAAGCGGCTATGGAAGCAGTTACTTCGCTTGTAAGTAGATCGATAGGGATCGATGAGACGCGCGGGGATGAGATATCGGTGCGAAATCTCCAGTTTACGCGAAAAGGGGTGGATGCTCCCGTGGACGGCGTCTCGCAGGCGCTTGTGTTTAGCGAGACCTATTTGGCGCCTTTTTCGGGTGTGTTTAAATACCTTTTTGTGCTTATTCTTCTTCTTATCCTTTACAAAAAAGTTATTGCACCGTTTGCGGAGCGTATGTTGGAGATATCCAAAGAGGAGGAAGAGGTTGCGCGCCCCGTATTAAACCTTGAGGACGATCAAGAGGAAGACCTTGTAGAAAAAGTTCAGGCGATGCGTAAAAAAGTGGAGAGCCAGCTTGGTGTCGGGGAAGGGTTTAACGAAGATGAACTCAAATACGACGTGCTTTTAGAAAAGGTACGTAGTCTTGCGGAAGATAACCCCGAAGATGTTGCCAATCTGCTTCAAGCACTTTTAAGTGAAGAGGCGGAAGTTTCGGTGAAGCATCGTAGGTCAGATATAGGAGAGAGATAATGAAACTAAGTCCGACACAACAGGCAACTTACGATGAGATGGGTATGGCGGAGAAGATTGCTATTTTGCTTCTTCAGCTAGGCGAGGACGTAACGGCGGGGCTTTTTTCCAATATGAGCGTCGATGCCATCACCGAGGTCTCCAAATTTATCGCAACGGGTAAAACGATAGAAAAAGCGATAGCGACAGCCGTGCTTGAAGAGTTCCATGCCATCATCCAATCGGGGCAGTTTTTAACCTCGGGCGGTATGGAGTATGCGCGCGAGTTGCTTTATAGAACACTCGGTCCCGAAGAAGCAAAAAAGGTTTTGGACAAGCTTTCAAAAAGTATGCAAAATACCCAAAATTTTGCGTATCTCTCTAAAATCAAACCGCAGCAGCTCTCCGATTTTATCGTCAACGAACACCCGCAGACCATTGCACTTATTTTAGCACATATGGATGCAACCGAAGCGGCAGATACCTTGCAGTTTTTCTCCGACGATTTACGAAGCGAAGTGGCTATGAGGATGGCAAAACTCGGAGATATCTCCCCGTCGGTTATCAAACGTGTTTCTGCCGTGCTTGAATCGAAACTCGAATCGCTTGCTTCTTACAAGGTTGAAGTGGGTGGACCTCGTGCGGTTGCCGATGTGTTTAACCGTTTGGGCGCAAAATCTTCTAAAGCAACCCTTTCACAAATCGAACAGGTGGACGAAGAGCTTGCAAATCTTATTAAAGAGATGATGTTTACCTTTGAAGATATCGTTACGCTTGATAAAAATGCCATCACAGAAATCCTCAAAGCGATCGACAAAAACGAACTTATGCTTGCACTTAAAAGTTCCCCCGTGGAGCTTAAAGAGAAATTTTTCTCCGCTATGTCGGAGCGTGCGAGAAATGCGTTTGAAGAGGAGATGCAGTTTCTCGGTGCGGTTAAGATGCGCGAGGTTGAAAATGCGCAGAGAAAAATCGTCGAAACCGTCAATGCTCTTGCCGAGGTGGGTACGATCCAAGTGGGCTCGAACGAAGAGATGGTTGAATAGTCATGGCAACGGTTATCTCCAACGAAAAGCTCTCCAAGCATACCATCGACAAATATAACTTTAAAGTGCTTGCCGTGGGCGGATCGCAGGAGAAAGAGGCAGCTGCTTCTTTTAACGAAGAGAGCCATCCAAAACGAAGGGTAAGCGATTACGAGCCTCCAAAAGAGAAAGAACCGGCGGTAAAAGATGGGATGGTGGAGTCGCTTTTAAAACAGGTCGATGAAGTGACGTCCAATTTTATTAAATTGCAGATGAAACTCGAAGCCAAAGAGGAAGAGTTTAAAACCGAATTACAAAAAGCCAAAGAGGAAGCTTACGCGCAAGGGGTTGCTGCCGGAAAAGAGGAAGCATCGAAACAGATGGAGAAAAATTATGCAGAGGGGCTTAACCAATTTTCCGCGTCCATTGCCGCACTCGAGAAAACGGCGGAGCAGTTTGGCACGGCGCTTGAAGGGATCAAGCATGAGCTTGTAAGTGCCGCTTTGGATATCTCCAAAGAGGTGATCAAAGTAGAACTTAGCGCCCATGCCAACGAAGTGGCAAAAACGCTTGCGAGCGAACTTATTGCAGACCTTCAAGGGGCCTCGAAAATCCGCTTAAAGGTAAATCCGAAAAATCACGGCGCACTCTCAGAAAAGATGGGCGCGCTTAAAAACGTGGAGATCCTCTCCGATAGTGCCATCAGTGAAGGGGGCGTTGTTGCCCTTAGCGATGTGGGCAATATCGATGCACAGATAGGCAAGCGTTTTGAAAAAGTCAAAAAAGCGGCACTGAGCGATTAAAAAAAGTCATACAAAACGGGATACAATGGATATTAAATCATATACTATCGAACAACTTCAAACTTTGTGCCAAGAGATTCGCAACGAGATTTTGCG
>JAQUCZ010000095.1 GCA_028685945.1 Sulfurimonadaceae bacterium
CGCTGCTGTTCCCCCCCGCTTAGCTCAAGGGGAAATTTGCCTGCTTGGTGCTTGAGACGCACATGCTTAAGCAGGGAATCGACCTGATTTTGGGTTACGCTTTTTTCGTAGCCGTTGATAATAAGCGGAAGCATAATATTTTTCTCTATCGTCCACTCTTTGACAAGTTTATAATCTTGAAACACGATCCCAAGATGTCTTCGCAAAAAATTGAGTTTGGAACGGGAAACTCCGTTGAGCTCCACCCCTCCGACTATCAAACTCCCCTGTTGTGCTTTAAGTGCACCGTAAAGCGACTTTAAAAGGGTCGACTTTCCGCTTCCGCTCGCACCGGTAATAAACACGAAACTCCCCGACGTAATATCGAAAGAGGCTTGATTGATAATCGTCTCGTGCCCCGAATAAGACAAAGAGAGATTTTTTGCGACGATAACCTTATCCATGCAGTACCTCGACTAAAAATTGGTGCGCCCGCAAATTGCTTTTTGACTGCAGAGGCAACGAAGGGTAGTAACATGCCGTAGAATTTTGTACGAGTACGTAAAGATGCTCGGGGCGGTCGAAACTTCCCATAGAGATGCGCAGCATCATCCCCTCCTCCAAAGCATACACCCTTTCAAAATGGATAAAACCGCCCTCAAAACGCTTCGTAACGTTGCCAAGAGCTGCTATCTGCTCTGCATTAAGCGTAACTTTCTTAAAAGTAAAATCCCCCAACGGTTCTAGTTCGGGCGATTCCTCTTCGTTGATCATCGTCAAATCGTAGATGTTTTTCTCCATCCTCTTCCAGCGATCTTCATATTTTGAAACGACTGCAATATCTTTGTTTTTATTGATATGAAGCGTAGTTTTGTTAAAAGCGATAAAAGTCTCGTAAGAGTACGCATAATAATTTTCGCTGTCGGTTCTAAGTTCGAGCGTTCCCCCTACTTTAAGAACACGGCGAGCCTCTTCGATAAACGTCGTAGAGATTACGCGGCGGTGAGGTTTTTTATCCCAAGGAACGGGAAAATGGACATAGATCTTCCCTACGATATTCGAAGGGACCAGTTCCATAAAAAGGCGTGCATCGTAATCAAGCACCAAAAGGTTGTCGAGTTTTTGGATCGTAATCTGCTTAAGTACCTGCTCGATGGAGGGGCGATGGATCTCGATTCCCACGAACAAAACGTCGGGATTCATTTTTGCCTGATGCAAAAGATGGCGCCCCGACCCGAAACCCACTTCGATGCGTACCTCTTTCTCTTTGGGGAAGCTAGACGCAAAAAACTCTATCGGTTTAAGCGCACTCACCTCTTGGAGATGGATGTTTTTTTTCTGCTCGGGCACGTTGGAGGAGAGCACCTTTAAATCTGCCGCTTTGGCATACCCCAAAAGCGCTTTGTGCGCATCGTAAATAGAAGCGGGACGGGTAAGTTTATCGGTTTTTAAAAGGGAGCGGCGCTCCTCCTCTATCACCAATAAAAAAAACTTACTCCCCTCCACTTCGGCGGCTATGAGTTTCTCCTCTTTATGGCGCATGTTCGATGCGATAAACGCAAATTTGACCCCCTCGTATTCACTCGGGAAAGCTATCGTGTTAAATTTTTCTATATGTAAATGTGGCATTAAAACTCTATAATTTGTGTATTTTCAGTCGGCAGATTCACCTTTTTTTCCTGCGGTGCATCGACTACTTTTTGTTTTTGTTGTGGTTGTTCTTGCACAACACCCTCTTTTTGTTTCCCTTCGGGTGATTTGAGCTCCACCTCGATACTCGCTTCCGAGCGGATTCCGTTGGCATCGACGGCGTAAACGCTATAGTAATACACCGTAGAGGGTTCGATATTTGCATCGATATATTTCATCCCTGCGATTCCCGTATACTCCTCCGTATTTTCGTCGAAAAACCCTTTTTTAACTCTTTTGGAAACGATATAGCTTTTTGCACGGTTATCGACCTTATCCCAACGAAGCTCTACTTTGTTATTGATCAGTTTTGCTTCAAAAAGTGCGGGGGCATTGGGTTTTATAAGGGTGATCCCTTGGATCGACTGCTCTTCGTGTTTGCTCTCTAACCCGTCTTTATCGACGACGCTTACACGGTAAAAGAAATGTTTTCCGTCTTCCCCGATCTCATCGACAAAAATATTGTTATAAAGTTTTGCAACGAGTTCGTACCCGCTATCGACTTTTGTAGAGCGGTACACGTAATATCTCTCAAAATCGGGAATATCCGACTTGTTCCAGCGCACCTCTATTTTTTTAGGCAGATCCCTTGTCGCAGTGATATTGGTCACCTCTCTAGGGAGTGCTTTTGTAACTACTTTGACAATTTCGCTCGGCGTTGAGACGATACCGTCGAAAGTTTTTACGCGAACGCGGTATTTGTAAGTGTATTTATCCTTAAGATCAAGGTCAATAAACTCTGCATTGAGTCTTCCTTCGATCGTGGCATGTGTTTTCCACTCGTCGTTTTCAAGCGTATTGCGCTCAACTATATACGATTGCACCTTTTGGTTATGATGCGGTCGCCAAAGGATCTTCGCACTTCTTGGCATGTCAGGGATAGAGTGTATCCAAGCCACAGATTCAAGTACGGGAAGCGTATTGACCGTTACATGCTCGCTGCTTGGAGACTGCGATTGCTTGGAATAGGTTTGAAATGCGTAAATATAGCGCGTGTCGGGTTTGACGTTGTTATCGACGAAATGGGTGCTAAAACGATTATTGATCGTCGCATAGTACGCAGGTTTTTGCTCGCTAGCTTCTGGAAAAAGCTTGTAAACATAGATCCCCTCTACTCTGTCGTCTTTAATACTTTCCCACTCGAACGCAACCGAGTTCATATCGGTGATCACACCGTTTTTTGTCAGTTTAACTATCGGCAGAGAATTATCTATGGGTACCTCTTCTTTGGGTTTGGGCGTCGGTGTACACCCGCTAATAAGCACCGATAAAGCCGTGTATAAGAGAGTCCGGTTCCAAAACTTCATCTAATCGCTCCTTTTCAAATTTTTTTTCTAAGTACTCTTGCATCACATCATCAAGCGGGGCTTGAAAAAAAACCCTCTCTTTCGTGCTTGGATGGATAAAATAGATCAGATAGGCATGTAGCAAAATATGTTCCGATTTTTCGAGTTTTGAGGAGAGCGCATAGACGTGATCCCCTATAATATGCCTACTTATACTCTCCAAATGTACCCTTATCTGATGGGTTCTTCCGCTAAAGAGTTTTGCCGCGATAAGCTGGTTTTTTTCATCAAGACTTAACGTGAGCGCTTTAAAAAGTGTTTTTGCACTTTTGCCCTCTTGGGTACATGCCATCTTTAGTCTGTTTGTCGTGCTTCTGCCGATAGGCTGCTCGATTTGGGTAATCTCCTCTTTAAGAGGGGGCGCAATCACGGCTACATAGTAACGCCCCATCGTCTTGTCTTGAAGTTGCTGCGATAAAAATTCGTGCGCGCCGTTGTTTTTTGCGATTACCATCGCGCCGCTTGTTCCCTTGTCAAGGCGATGCACGATCCCGTGGCGCTCCTCTCCGCTGATTGTAGAGAGTCTGATCCCCTTGTGTTTGAGCCAATCGACCAACGTAGGCTCTTTCACGCTCGGTGCAGGGTGTACCGTAAGACCGCTGGGTTTATTGATAACCAACACCTCTTCATCTTCATAAAGAACCGCAACGTCAAAGTCGATTGCCAAAGGTTCTTCTACTTTTTGGTTTGGAAAATCCACCCGTATGTTTTGATCGGGTTTGAGTTTTACTCCGGCTCTCGTGACGAGTTTATCGTCTACATAGACACACGATTGCTTAATCAACTGTGCCACTTGAGAACGCGTTTGTCCTATCTGCTCGGATAAAAACACATCAAGTCTTTGAGAATCCAAACACAGATAGTTTTTTGTTTCGTTCATTTATATCCCTATTTTTATCCCGTTATTTATATGCCGTATGCTACAATCTTGCAATTATTTTTAGGAGTTTTTTGTTTTGTGGAGAATAGATAAGCGCATTTTAGCACAATTTGACTTTATTTCCATTCTTTTGATCATTCCCCTCGTGATTATCTCCAACTGGCTTATCGGTGAAGTGGTTCCCGCCTTGGCTCAAAAACAAGCAACCTATGCGGGTCTTGGGATCCTTGTCTTTCTTTTCGTTTTTTTCCTCCCTATTCGGCGTATGAGCTGGCTGATTCCCCTGATTTATTGGGCGAACATTTTACTCCTTTTGGCGGTGGAATTTTTCGGACATGCCAGACTCGGAGCCAAACGGTGGATCGAACTCCCTTTTGTCAATGCCACCATCCAACCCTCCGAATTCGTCAAGCCGGCTCTTGTTTTGATGCTTGCTTATCTCATCTACCGCAATCCTCCCGGATTTGAAGGGTACAAAATAAAGGAGTTTTTAAAACTCAGCGCCTACATTCTTTTGCCGTTTTTTCTCATTGCCAAAGAGCCCGATTTAGGAACGGCACTCGTACTTTTGCTCATCGGCTACGGCATCCTCTTTTTCGTTGGCGTTTATTGGAAAATCTGGGCGGCTATCGCTATCGGCGTAGCTCTTTTTGCTCCGATCGCCTACAATTTTCTTCTTCACGATTACCAAAAAGTACGCATAAAAGATTTTTTGAGCGAAAAGCCCTCCTACCACGTACAGCAGTCGATCATCGCAATCGGTTCGGGAGGGCTCGGCGGCAAAGACAAAGAGGAAGCGACCCAAACCCAGATGCGCTTTTTACCCATCGCCACAAGCGACTTTATTTTTGCTTTTTTGGTCGAGCGTACGGGGTTTTTAGGGGCACTAGGGGTTATTTGTCTTTATATCTTTTTGATCTTGCATCTCATGAGTTTAAGTGTTTTTAACTCCGATTACTTCATAAAGGTGGTGACGATCGGCATTGCATTTATGATCTTTATCTATATGGGGGTCAATATTTTTATGACCATAGGATTTGCTCCCGTCGTGGGGGTACCTTTGCCGATGTTTAGCTACGGTGGGAGTAGTTTTATCAATTTTATTATATTATTCGCTATCATGCAAAATTTGATTACATTTCGTTACAAAGATATGTACGATGCACGCGGCACAAAAAGCTTTTTATAGAGGATACGATGAGCGAACACACGAAAATACCTTGGGACAACAACTACAAAATAGGGATAGATGCGATAGACGAACAACATAAAAAGCTTTTCGTTCTCGTGAATAAACTCTACGAACTAGACGACGAAGCGGATTTCAAACAAGAACTCAAACAGATTCTCTACGATTTTAGCGACTATATGAAAACCCATTTTAAAGACGAAGAAGCTTACATGGAGTCGATCGGCTACCCTGCCCTTAGCGACCATAGAAAGTACCACGACAACATCATCGAAACCCTTGCGGAGCTCATTCGTACCCCTGCAAAGATCGGGATCATCAAAACAAAATGAAAGTGATCGCAAAAAAAGCGCTCGTAGAGCACATCACCAAAGAGGATATCAAAATCAAACTCT
>JAQUCZ010000096.1 GCA_028685945.1 Sulfurimonadaceae bacterium
AAGTGCCGAAAAACCGCTATTTTGCTTCTTTTTCATTTCGTTACCTGCTACAATTCGCCTTGAAAAACCAAAACGGTATTTCGTCATAACGAAATAAAAGAGAAAAAGGGAAGCGATGCGTCTTACACTTAACGAAGAAGAGATCCTGTACATTTTAAGTAAAATCGAAAAAAAAGAACTTATCAAAAAAATCCGCCACCAACTCGAAGCCGATCAAGCCAGAGACAAAACCAAAAAACTCAAATCTGCCGACAAAGCGACGAAAATCAGAACCCAAAGAGCAAAAATAAAAATACAAAACGGGATGAATCTGTTGCGAATGGAAAATCAAGAGCTGACCTACTATGCGATCGCAAAATACAGCGGCGTTAGCTATGCAACGGTGAAGAAATACGTAAAACTTTAAAAGGATTGTTTTTCTAGGAGTGGTACCGATGGGCGGACTCGAACCGCCATGCCCAGAGAGCGCCAGATTTTGAATCTAGTGTGTCTACCATTTCACCACATCGGCTTTGTTTGTGGAGTGCAATAATAGTGAGTTAAAGCTTAAAAATAAATAACTTTAGTCGATTTTGTCACATTGGAACTTTAGTTGCTAGAGTGCTATAATGTGTAAAAAGAAATTATAACTGCAAACGGAGGTGCGTTATGAGAATTACTTCGGGAATGTACTACAGCGGAATCTACGGCAACAACAATGCCAAACTCTCCGAAAAACTTTTTGACGTGAACCGTCAAATCTCTTCGGGTTTGCAGATTCAGTATGCCCATCAAAACGTCACTAGTTTTAGCGATACGATGCGTTTGGATAACGAGATCACGATTTTGGGACAGATTAAAAAAAGTACCGAAAGCGGGTATAAAATTTCCAACCAAACCGACATCGTGCTTAAAGATTTTCAAACAAGCCTCGACAGAACCAAAACCCTTCTTGTTCAAGCGGCAAATGCTTCCAACAGCGACGTATCGCTCGATGCCATAGCCGTAGAGCTCCGCGGGCTGGAGAGCCACTTTAAAAACCTTGCAAATACCTCCATCAACGGGCAGTACCTTTTTAGCGGTTCGGCGGTTGATATTAAACCGATTGCACAAGACGGAACCTACCGCGGCAACGATGCCGTGATGGAAGCGGTACTCGACTCAAACGTAAGACAGCAGTATAACATTTCAGGTTCGCAACTCTTTTTAGGGGAGAATCTTGCGGACAACCGTGAGATTACAACAAACGTGGTCAATAAAAACTGGACGGCGCAGTATCCGGCGTTTGACGGCGATACCACTTTCGGAACCGAAAAATTCATCACCTCCGGTGATACCATTAGAGATTTGATGGGGGATATCGACGACGTGGTAGATACGGGTGTACAGAAGCACTATTTCTATATAAGCGGTACGAAAAACGACGGAACGTCGTTTAAAGAAAAATTGGCGATGAGCGATGACGACAGCGTCGATGAATTGTTGCATCAAATAGGGAATGCTTTTGGTAATACCCCCGACGTCGACGTGGTGAACGTTAGTCTTAACGGCAACGGACAGATCGTCGTAGAAGATAAAATGAAAGGTTCGAGCAAGCTTGATTTTCATATGGTGGGTGCGACCGATTTTAGCGGCGGCGGTGCTGCGAACATCGACGATGGGATGTACGGTGCAAATGCAGGTCGTATCGAAAATCTTGACGGCGCAGAAACCGATTTTATAAAAGTGATGGGAACTACTTATGTTCCGGGGCTGTTTGTAAAAGAGTTTGTCAAATCGGATTATCTACCTGCCGATGGAACCGTGACGACCGACGGCTTGCTTTACGATAAAACTTTGTTTAGCCAAAACGGTTCGATCCTTACGTCTAACACACCGCAGATCGTAAAAGAAACGAACGCATTTGCGACCGATCAAACGAAGCTTTCCGAAGTTGCCGACCTCTCTAAAGGAACGGCGGGAACGCTGGACGGAACGCAGTTAAAGCTTACGGGAACGAACATCCACGGTGTGGCGTATGACGTGCAGATAGATTTTAACGCCGCCGGTTCTACTTTTTCTTTAGACGGCGGGGGCACTAACTACCAAATTTTCAATATGCAAACCCCGAGAGCTCCCGTAGCTGCAGACGACATGACCTACAGACAGTTTATGGACGTCATTAATATGGTCGTAACAAATACGTTGCCCGCATCTACGAACGTTGCAGCCGATTACGATGCCGCTGCAGAAACCTCTAAAAGTTTAGGGGGAACCTACTTGACGTACGACGGTAAAATCGCATTTCAAGATAAAAATGCTACCACAACGCAAGCAAGTGTTGCCCTTTATGACGTAGAAAGTGAAACGTTTAGCGGCACCGAAGCTCCCGTAATGACGTTTAACAGCAACAATGCGCTTACCGTAAGCGATCCTAAAACCGATTTTTTTAAATCGCTTAACGATATTATTACCGCAGTCGAGGATTATAAACTCTATCCCGACGGTTCTTACGGAAGCGTGAGAAACGTGGGGATGCAAAATGCGATTGCAATGATAGACGATCTGCAAAACCATATCTCCCGTACCCATGCACAGGTGGGAGCGCAGTCGAACTCCTTGACGCGGGCGATCGATAGAACATCGCTTCTGGACATTAGCACCAAAGCGTTGCGCTCCTCGGTGATCGACACCGATATCGCCGAGGCTTCGCTCACGCTCAATCAACTTTCGCTCAATTACCAAGCGATGCTCTCTACCGTAGGAAAAGTTTCAAAACTAAGCCTCGTAAATTACCTCTAAAATATTGCAACATGCCATAAAACGTTCTTTGTGGAACGTTTTTGGCTATACTTTACGAGTTATTTTATAACTCGTTTTTTACGATTAACGAACGAGTTCGTTAATCTACGCTTGCGCCGCGATGGCGACTGAAGTTTGCTTCTTATAGAAGCAAAGGGAGGCTTTTTCTAAAGCCCCATTTTCATATTTATATCCGTTTTAAAGGTCAGAAAGTTTGAAAGACGCTCTTTTTATAACAATTTTTGGAATATTTATCTATTTAGGTGTGGCAACTGCTCTTGGAGAAAGCGGTTTGATAGGGAGTTACGGTGTTGTTTTTGCGTCGTTTAATCATTTGTATTTCGGGTACCTCTCCTATATCTATCTTTTTGTAGCACTGCTGCCGCTTTATTTTTTCTATAAAGATACGCGATTGGATCTGCGCAAGGGGGAAGTTTCTCTTGCCTCTTTGCTATTGTTTTTTTCTTTTTTGTTGGCGCAATCTATGTTGGTTGTCAACGAATTTCGAGGGAAAATAGGAGGAGATTTTGTCGATTTTCTCTCCCCTTACATAGGGGTTTTTGGGCTTTGGGTTTTTTGGTTCGTTATCTTCTTCGTATCTTTGGTTATTTTGCTTGATAAAACAACCCATGAATTGATGGGGATGCTAAAAGCATCGCTTCAAAAGCAGTTTGCCTCAAACGTCAAAGAAACTCCTAAAGAGACGATTGAAAAAGAGTTGCCAAAAAAGAGCGAAGCTCCCGTCGTATCGCAAGTTCTTGAAGAAAACTACGAGACGGAGGACGTAGCGGAGTTTGCATATACGCAAGAGGTGTTTGAAGATCCTTTTGAAGAACCTGCGTATCTGCGTAAAAAAGAAACCCCCTCAGAGACCTACATGCCAAAGCAAAAGGAAACGTTTGTAGAAGATACGACACAAAACAGAGCCTCGGTTTTTGATACCGAGAAACCTACGACGATTTTAGAGGTGGCTTCAAAAATCAAAGAGCAAAAAAATGCGATTATCGTAGACGAACTCGAAGAAAATGCCAAACTATTGGAATCGATCGAAAAAGGGGAGGTGGAAAAACCCAAAAATTTTAAACTCCCTTCGGTTGATTTTTTGCAAAAGCCAGACAGCACCTCCCATAGCGTCGATGAGACCGAAGTGGACGGAAAAATCCGCTATCTTATAGAAAAACTTGCCCATTTTAAAATCGAAGGGGACGTCGTACGCACCTATGCGGGACCCGTAGTTTCCACGTTTGAATTTAAGCCCGCCGCAAACGTAAAGGTTTCAAAAATACTCAATCTTCAAGACGATTTGGCGATGGCGCTTAGCGCCGAGACGATCCGTATCCAAGCGCCGATCCCCGGAAAAGACGTCGTGGGGATCGAGATACCCAACGATACGGTCGATACGATCTACCTTCGCGAACTCTTAGACAGTGCGCTTTTTAAAGAAGCAAAATCCCCTTTGACTATCGTACTCGGAAAAGATATCGTGGGTAAACCTTTCGTGACCGACTTGAAAAAACTGCCCCATCTTTTGATTGCAGGAACCACGGGAAGCGGTAAAAGCGTGGGGATCAATGCGATGATCCTTTCGCTTTTATACAAAAATTCCCCCGATCAGCTGCGGTTGTTGATGATAGACCCTAAGATGCTCGAATTTTCGATCTACAACGATATTCCCCATCTCTTGACCCCCGTTATCACAAAGCCCAAACAGGCGATTGTAGCGCTTAGCAATATGGTAGGGGAGATGGAGCGCCGTTATGAGCTTATGAGCAAAACCCGCACGAAAAATATAGAAAACTACAACGAAAAAGTGAAAAAAGAGGGCGGGGAGCATTTCCCTTACATTGTCGTGATAATTGATGAGCTTGCGGACTTGATGATGACAAGCGGCAAAGACGTGGAACACTCCATTGCGCGTCTTGCCCAAATGGCAAGGGCATCGGGGATCCACCTCGTTGTAGCAACCCAGCGACCTTCGGTGGATGTCGTAACGGGGCTTATCAAAGCAAACCTCCCTTCGCGCATTTCTTACCGCGTAGGGCAAAAAGTCGATTCAAAAATTATCCTCGACCAACAGGGTGCCGAATCGCTTTTAGGGCGCGGCGATATGCTCTTTACTCCTCCCGGAGCTACGGGTCTTGTGCGCCTTCATGCGCCGTGGAGCACCGAAGAGGAGATAGAAAAAATCGTTAACTTTATTAAATCGCAACGAGAACCAAACTACGACAAACGCTTTTTGCTTGAGGAGAGCGAACTCTCGGGCGGAGGCGGAAGCGGCGAGAGTTTTGAAGACCTCGACGATCTTTTCGAGGAGGCAAAAAACGTTGTTTTAACCGATAGAAAAACCTCCATCTCTTACCTGCAAAGAAAACTGCAAATCGGCTATAATCGCTCCGCACGGGTGATTGAGCAGCTTGAAGCCGAGGGGATACTCTCCGCACCTAACTCCAAAGGGATTCGGGAGATTTTATAATCTTCCGCTTACAGATGCCGCAGCCGCTTTTTATCTTTACCCGACATGCCAACTCTTTTAGCGTCCGTGTGGACAACCTTGAAAAACTCGATATATCGCAAATCCGAGAAATTGAACGGTTCATACACGAGCGCAAAGGGGTGTTCGACTTTCAAACATACACGTTCGTTATTCAAAAAAGAATAGAGTTTGAGGAGTTTTGCATGCTTCTTAACCACCTTGGAATCGAGGCGACATGCCAA
>JAQUCZ010000097.1 GCA_028685945.1 Sulfurimonadaceae bacterium
TACATCCCCGCCCGCCTCAAGCACAAGGTTTCATGGACAACCCCGCATCAAGAGACGATCTGGTTGGCATGTTTTTTTTAAACACGTTTGGCATGCCAAAACAACTCTATGCTATAATCGCGAACTTTTTTTAAGATAGGTGCAAATAGATGAAAACAGGAAAAGTTTTATGGTTTGATGCGGTAAAAGGGTACGGCTTTATCGCGCAAGACGATAAATCGGAGGATATTTTCGTGCACTTTCGCTCTATCAAGCTCTTTAAAAACGAGCGCGTTGAGTTGCAAAAAGAGCAACGCGTCTCCTACGAAGTTGCAGAGGGCGAAAAAGGGCAACATGCCATCAACGTAAGCGTGCTTTAGCCCCGCTTCGTCGTTTTACGTTTCTTTTGCGTCGGCGCTTTTTTGGTCGATTTTTTAAACCGCTTCTCTTCGGGTTTTTTGTGTTCGGACTTGAGTTTTACCTCTTCGCGGTCTTCTCGTCGAATCGTCGGATCTGGCTCAAACCCCGCAACGGTCTCTTTTGGGATCTTCTTGCCGATAACCCGCTCGATATCCTTGATGTCGTATTTCTCGTAGATGTCGATCAGCGTAATCGCTTCCCCTTCACGCCCTGCACGCCCCGTGCGCCCTACCCTATGAACATAATCTTCGGGAACCGAGGGGAGTTCGTAGTTAATCACGTAAGGCAGCTCTTCGATATCAAGCCCGCGCGAAGCGATGTCGGTCGCAACGAGTACGCGCAGTTTCCCCTCGCGAAACTGATCGAGGGTTTTTAAACGGTTTGCCTTGGTTTTATCGCCGTGGATCACCCCCGCTTTTAGCCCGTCTTTTAACAACTCCGCCACGAGTGCGTCGGCACTTGTTTTCGTGCGAGTAAACACCAAAACCTGAGGATAGTTACGCGAACCGATCAGGTACGAGGTAAGAGCCGCTTTTTTGTCCTCGTCGACGCGGTAAGCGATCTGGTTGATCGTATCTACCGTAGAGTTTTTCTTCGCACTCTCTATAAAAGCGGGTTTTGTAAGGATAAGCTTGGAGAGCCTGCGCACCTTTTCGCTGTAGGTCGCGCTAAAAAGCAATGTTTGGTGGCGTTTGGGCAGAAGCGGATGGATTTTGCGGATCTCTTTGACAAACCCCATATCAAGCATTCTATCCGCTTCATCGAGAACGAAAATCTCTATATCGTTCAAAGACAAACCGCTTTCGGCAAGTTCCAAAATACGTCCCGGCGTGGCAATCACGATATCGACGCCGCTTTTTAAACGTTTTCTTTGGGTATTGATATCTTTGCCGCTGACGATCAGGTCGATATGAAGCCCCATATATTTGCCGTAGGTTTCAAAATCGTCGTGTATCTGTACGCAAAGCTCGCGCGTAGGCGCAATCACGAGTGCACGAAGTTTACGCGCTTCGGGAGCGGTTTTGCGGAGGCGTTGCAAAAGCGGGAGAGCAAATGCCGCCGTTTTCCCCGTACCCGTCTGGGCGGTCGCGAAAATATCGTATTTTTGCAACACGAGAGGAATAGCCCTGTTTTGGATGTTCGTGGGTTCGCTGTAACCCGATTCCCCGATCGCATCGAGGAGAGGTTTTATTAACCCTAGTTTTTCAAATGACATATCTTACACCCTTATTTTATATATGAAATTTTAGCATATTATCCCAAAAATCAGTTCTCTTTGCTATAATTCACCAACTTTCAAATATGGTTCTATCAATGATTAGAAAAACCCTTAAAAAAACCAGTAAACATGAAAAAATCAAAGATTTCATAAAAAAATACAACATCCCGCCCGAATTTCTCTCTACCAACCGAAAAATGGTGTCGCGTGCCGTATTTTTAGGGATATTCATCGCTTTTATCCCGATGCCTTTTCAGATGCTTGCCGTTTTGGCTTTTATGCCGTTTTTTCGTTTTAACGTCCCTATCGGGCTTGCTATGTGCTGGATCACCAACCCTTTTACGATGCCGCCGATGTACTACATAGAGTACCTCACGGGGTCGTTTTTACTCGGTACCGAAGTAGCGCCCGTTGAGATGAGTATGGAGTGGTTTAGCGAAAATCTCGATACGATTTTCGTGCAGCTGTACGTGGGGGCTTCGTTTTATTCGGTCGTGGGTTCGCTCAGTGCCTACTGGGCGGTGAACCATTTTTGGAAACACTCGGTGCACAAAGATAAAAATCTTCACTACACCGAAAGGAAAAATTAGATCCTGAGTCAAGCTCAGGATGACGACCTGTGAAAGATTATGCCTCTCGTCCTTGCTCCTCTAATTGCTCCTGCGGAGCTCAGGATGACGACCTGTGAAAAATTATGTCACCCTGAACTCGATTCAGGGTCTAGCCAAAATATCCCGTTACACTTTTCTCTTTTCTTTTTTATCGTAATAAAACCATAATCCAAGCGCCAAAACGCTCATGCCAAGGCTCATCACCTGCCCTTGGGTGATCGCACCGCAGCAGATATACCCTATATGCGCATCGGGCGCGCGGTAAATCTCCGCCAAAAAGCGAAATATTCCGTAGCTAAAGCCGTACACAAGAAGAAGTTCTCCCGTAAATCTTTGGTATTTTCGGTAAAGATACACCACGAAAAACACCCAGAAACCTTCCAAAACCGCTTCGTAAAGCTGTGAGGGATGGCGCAAAACTCCATCGACGTAGATACCCCATGCCACGTCGGTTTCGCGCCCGATAAGCTCTTGGTTGAGAAAATTGCCGATTCTTCCGAAAACAAATGCAAGAGGAACCGAAATCGCGACGAGATCCATCAATTTGCCGAAACTCTCTTTGTGCTTTTTGCAAAAAAGGTAGGTTCCAAGCAAAAATCCCGCGACCGCCCCGTGGTAGCTCATGCCGCGGATGCCGACAAACTCCCCGTTTACAAAGGGGTTAAATATCTGCCAAGGCTGCGTGAGGTAGTAAAGGGTGTTATCGTCGTAAAAGAGGATATACCCAAGACGCGCACCTAAAATAACCCCCACTTCGACGTAGATAAAATAGATATCGAGCGCACCCTCTTTAAAATCAAGTTTGTCGCGTTTGATAAAATATTTTCCGATATAAAGCGCACTGACGAGGGCCAAAACGTACATCATCCCGTACCAGTGCACAGGGAAAGAGAAGATATGAAACGCTATCGGGTCAAACGTCTCGTATATATGGTTCCAAGCGTTGTTTGGCATGTTACTTTCTTAACGCTTCGGCGATCAGCTCGATAGGGTTTTTAAACACCGTCTCGACCCCTGCGTTGTGCATCGAGTTGTTGATCTGCATACGGCATGCGCTGCACTCTGCCGTAACAACGTCCGCACCCGTTTTGCCGATCATCGCGGCTTTTGGCTTGCCTGCGGCTTGTGCGAAGCGGTATTTCTCCGTTTGCATCGTGATCCCGCCGAAACCGCAACAAGCATTGGGATCGCTCATCTCCACGATTTTATAGTTTTGACCTACCAAATTACGCGGCTCTTGGTAGATACCCTGCATCTTTCTGGCATGGCACGGGTCGTGGTAGGTTACCACCTGTGTTTGTTTTTTCTTTGAAGCCAAAAGATGTTCTAAATGGGTGTGATGCTGGAGCCACTCGGTCGCCATAAAGATTTTCCCTTTAATCTTTTTCGCACGTTCGAGCCACTCGGGCTGATCGTGGAAAAAATGTTCATAGTCGATTTTCAGCATCGCGCTACAGGTCGCCTCGGGGACGATGATCGCTTCTATATCGTCGCCGAACTTTTCAAAATACTCGATATTATGTTTGGCATTTTTATCGACCGTCGCAAAATCCCCCGTAAAATAGGCAGGTGCACCGCAGCATTTTTGATCTTTTGCCAAAAACGCATCGATCTCAAGCGCCTTTAAAATCTCTAAAAGCGACTCGCCTATATCGACGTAGTTGTAGTTTGCCAAACACCCGATAAACACCGCGACCTTTCTTTTGCCGCCGTTGTTTATGTTTTCCTCGTGGGAGTTTAAAAACGATTTTTTGCGCAAACTCGGTAAAAGTCTGTCGGTTTTTAGCATCGGCAGGTTAAATCGCGAACTCATCGAATCGATATCGGCGCGAATCTTAAAGCCGCAGGTTTGAAACGTCCAACCAAGTTTAAAGGCAAGGTCATTAAGCCAACGGTGGCGCAAAAGCATAAAGAAAAGGCGTTTGTACCAAGCGATACCGAACTTTTGCGCGATATCTGCGCGCGCTTGTTCGATCACCATATCGGTAGGAAGCGCTTTGGGGCACACGTCGACGCAGTTGGTACACAAAAAGCAGCTCTCGAATATGTCTTTTGCCGTTTTATCCAGCTCTAAATGCCCCCGTTTGTACGCACCAAGAAGGTCTATAAACCCGCGCGGCGAGGTAACCTCGTCGGGATTGACGTTGTGGATGGTACACACGGGGATACACTTGCCGCATTTGACACAAGCGTCACTCGTTTGGGTAAAGTCAAAAATATCGTCTAATTTTTTGTCCATTGTTTACACCGTTTTTGAAAATGTTTTCGCGCTTTGGGCGTGCTTTTTCATATACGCATCAAACGGCATCGCTATATTGCGGATAAGCAAAGTTCCCGTCTCGCTGCATTTGATAAAATCTTCGTCGATGCTTACAAGCTCTTCCGCTTCAAAGGGTTTTAATGCCTCGATCGCATCGGCGAAATAGGTTGTAAAATCTATGCCAAACAGCTTCTCAAACCGTTTGATGTCGAGTTTGAAGTTGCTCATAAGCTCCATGATGACGTACTGGCGGATTTTGTCGTCTTCATTAAGCACTATACCGCGCTCAAACGGCAATCTCTCCGCATCGATCGCCTCTTCATACGCGTGCATATCTTTGAAGTTTTGCGCATAGTAGTCCACGCCCTCGCCGATAGAAGTAAGCCCCACGCCGATGAGATTCGCGCCCCCTTTGGTGGTGTAGCCTTGGAAGTTTCTATGCAACTCCCCCTTTTCTATCGCGCGGAAAAGCTCATCCTCGGGTTTTGCAAAGTGATCCATTCCGATCATCTTATAGCCGTTTTGGGTTAAGTAATCGATGGTGTATTGCATAATGGAGAGTTTCTCATCGGGGAGCGGCAGGGTCGTCTCGTCAATCTTGCGCATCGTTTTTTTCAGCCACGGCACATGGGCGTAGTTAAACACCGCAAAACGGTCGGGATTGAGAGAAAGAGAGAGACGCAACGTCTCTTTGAAGGTCTCTAAATTTTGGTAGGGAAGCCCGTAAATGAGATCGACGTTGACGGAAACCATGTTGTATTTGCGTGCCAAATCCATCGCCGCTTTGGTGATGTCGTAGGGCTGGACGCGGTGGACGGCGGTTTGCACTTTGTCGTTAAAATCTTGGATGCCGAAGCTCACGCGGTTAAAACCGTTTTGGCTTAAAACCTTCATCTGATCCTCGTCGATATGGCGCGGATCGATCTCACAGCTTATCTCGGCATCTGCACGAAAATTCGGGAAATAGGATTTAATCTCTT
>JAQUCZ010000098.1 GCA_028685945.1 Sulfurimonadaceae bacterium
ATCGGCGAAGTACCTTACAGAGTTGTAGAGTTTCAACACGTAAAACCGGGGAAAGGTGCGGCTTTCGTTCGTATGAAAGTAAAAAGCTTCATTAACGGTAAAGTTGTTGAAAAAACGGTGCATGCGGGCGATAAGTTTGAGGTTCCGGAAATCACGTACAAAACGATGCAGTATCTTTACGATGACGGCGAAATGTATCAGTTTATGGACAAAGATACGTATGAGCAGTTGGGTCTCTCGTACGAGCAGTGCGAGGATGCTTCTAAATGGTTTAAAGACGGTATCGACGTTGACATGGTATTCTACCGAGGAGAGGCTATTACGGTAAGCGCGCCTGAGATTATGGAGCTTGTTATCACCGAAACGCCGCCGAACTTCAAAGGGGATACCTCTAGCGGAAGCAAAAAACCTGCAACCTTAGAGACGGGTGCAGTCGTTCAAGTTCCTTACCACGTTTTAGAGGGTGATACTATCAAAGTAAACACCGTCGAGGGCGAATATATGGAGAAAGTGAAATAACTTTTCTCTTACGCATGCCAAAGCTCTTTGGCATGTTTTTCCTATTTCTTTTTTTATCCCGCACGAACTTACAAAATCTTTCTACGAAAATCAAACCAAATTGTTTTATAATGCCTTAGCTTTAGGGGGTTGTAGGGACATCTGTCCCTGCCGCTTTATGGGCTTTGCTCATAAAGTGTGTAACATCAGTTAGTAGCCATAGGGGGTGCAGTATGAAAATAGCCATAACGGGTGCAAGCGGCTTTGTCGGGTCGGCTTTGCGCGAGAAATACGATGACGTGGTGGAGATCCACCGTAACGACTCAAGCGAAGAGATACTCCAAAAGCTCCAAGGGGTGGAGGTGGTGATAAACCTCGCAGGTGCGCCGATAATCAAAAAATGGAGCGAAGCGTATAAAAAAGTGTTGCTCTCCAGCCGCGTCGATACTACGCGAACGCTTGTGGAGGCTATCAACAAAAGCGACGTAAAGCAGTTTATCTCTGCCTCTGCGGTGGGAGCGTACCCCGACGGTATGGCATGTGACGAAAGTTTCGAGGGGTACGGGGGTGATTTTTTGGCGCACGTAACCCGACTTTGGGAAGGCGAGGCGCTTAAATGCACCAAACCCACCGCCGTTTTGCGTTTTGGGGTGGTGCTGGGTAAAAACGGCGGAGCACTTTCGCAGATGCTTCCCCCTTTTAAACTCGGGCTCGGCGGGATTATCGGAGACGGCAAAATGATGACGAGTTGGATCGATATCGAGGATTTGGTGCGGATGTATAAATATATCATCGAAAAAAAACTCACCGGCACCTACAACGCCGTCGCGCCCAACCCCGTGAGCAATTACGTATTTACCAAAGCTTTGGGCAAAGCGCTTGGCAGACCTACGATCTTTCCTCTTCCCGTGTTTGTTTTAAAACTTCTCTTCGGAGAAGGGTCGAGTGTTTTGACGGGTTCTAAAGAGGTGTATCCAAAAGCGATTTTAGAAAAAGGGTTTAGCTTTAAATACCCCGACATACAAAGCTCTCTCAAACGCATCGTAGGATAAAACGACAAAAATATCCTACGAAACATCCCCTCTTTGGCGTACACTACGGCTAAAAAAAAGGGTTGGCATGTATGATTATGCGGTTGTAGGTTCGGGTATCGGCGGCAGTTCTGTAGCGGCGTATTTGCATGCCAAGGGGAAAAAGGTGATTCTTTTTGAAAAAGAGCCTTATCTCGGGGGGTGCAGCTCGACATTTGGGCGCAAAGGGCAGCTCTACAACACCGCCGCCACCACCTTGGCAGGGTACCAAGAGGGGTTTGCGGTCAAAGAGATTTTTGATGCGGCGGGTTTTACGCCCGACCTGCTCCCCGTCGACCCCTCTATCGTCGTGATCCAAGGGGAAAAAACTACGCCGCGTTACAAAGATTTCGAGAAGTTTTTAGAGGTGCTCGAATCGAACTACCCACATGCCAAGAACCGCGCATTTTGGACGCTTGTTTACGAGATCAACAACGCATTTTACGACTATAAAGAGCATTACTACGAGAGTGCGACCCTTTTGAAAAAACTCCGTTCTTTGGTGAGTTTTCTCCCCTTGTTTAAAAGGTTTCGCCCCTATCTTTTTGAAGATGCCGCTTCGTTTATAGAGCGGTTTTACGGCTCGCTTGAGGGGGAGTATAAAGCTTTTTTAGAAGCGCAGGTACTTATCGTCGCGCAGGCTCCCCTCAAAGAGATCAATTTTTTTACCGCCGCGCTCTCGCTTGGGTACACCTTTCGGGACAATTTTTACGTACTCGGCGGGATGGGGCAGCTTTTTGAGGGGCTTGTAAAAAAGATCCCCGACGTGATGCGCAAAAGCGAGATCAAGTCGATCAGCGTGCACGATGGGTATTTTGAACTTCACGGCAAATTTGTCTCTACCCGCGCACGCCGCGTGATTCTCAATGCCACGGTGTACGATGCCGCAAAGCTTTTTGATGCGCCGCATGCCAAGAGATACTACAAAAAGCAGGAGAAACAAGACAACCGCCAAAGCTCTTTTGTGCTTTATATGAAGATCAAGAGCGAAAAAACCTTTGCCCACCACTACCAAATTATCGAAGAGAAACCTTTTGCATATAGTTTCTCGCAGGCACTTTTTGTCTCTTTTAGCGATCAAAACGATACGCAAATGTGTGAAAAAGGGTACTACTCCATCACCGCTTCGATCCACACGAATGCCGATTTTTGGAACGATCCGCTTGAGTATCCAAGAAAAAAACAAGAACTTCAAGATATACTAAAAGAGATTATTTTTATGCGACTCGGCATAGAAGAAAACGAGGTCGTGGCATGTTTTAGTGCGACGCCGAAAACTTTTATGCGTTATATCAAAAGGGAGCAGTTAGGGGGTAATGCGATGCGAATGAAAAACTTTCTCCCCACGCTCTCGGGCAACGATACCCCCATAGAGGGGCTCTACCAAGTCGGCGACAGCGTTTACCCAGCGCAAGGGTGGCCGGGGGTGATGATGGGGGTAAAAAATCTTATAAGGCTTCTGGATGCGTGATATCGCTTTAGATATAAAAATGAAAGATTGGGTTTACATTCTTATCATCGGGGTGGTGTTCGGGATGTTTTTGTCGGTGTTTGGGTATATGCTTTTAGGTGCGTCGTTGGTTGATGGAGCGCTTTTTGGGGTACTTCTCGGGTTTAGTATCACCCTTTTTTCCCTTCTTTTTATTACGTTTATGAACACCAAAATTCTTCCTAACATAAAAAATATTTACTGGGCGCCCCTTTCGGCACTTTTTTCGTTTTTGGCGGGGTTTTTAGGGGGGCTCGGCGGGACGCAGATTGCCCGTTTGTTCTCGCTTGAGCTTTTATCGCTTTTTAAAGAGCATCTGTGGATAAGCGTAGGTTTTATAGGGGTTTTGACCTATATCGTCGGGGTTTTGCTTTACCGTTTCGTGGTGATGCGTAACGAAAAAGAGCTTCGCAAAAACCAATACCTCCAAAGCCGTTTGCGTTCTCTGGAGACCCAGCTAAATCCCCATTTTTTGTTCAATGCGCTCAACTCCTTGGCGGAGCTGATCCATCAAGACCCCGCCAAAGCGGAGGATGCTGTTTTTAAAATCTCCGCTTTTTTGCGCAACACGATGGATGAAAAAGCGCTGATTCCCCTAGAGAGGGAGCTTAAAAACGTTCAAGGGTATGTAGAGCTTGAAAATATCCGTTTCGGCGGGCGTATTGCGTTTGGCATGCCAAAGCACATCCCCGCATGGCATGTGCCGAAATTCTCGATTCAGTTGTTGGTGGAAAATGCGCTTAAACACGGCATGAAAACCGCAGAAGCGATCCGTATCGACGTAACGATCGACGAGGCAAAAAAAACGATACTCGTGCAAAACGACGGAGAGAGTATGCAAACAACGAAATTCGGCATAGGTCTTGGCAACCTTAAACAAAGGCTTGAGCTGCTTTGCGGCGGCAAGTTAGAGATAACGGCAACACAGATGCCTACGTTTCGTATCACTTTAGGAGAATGTCGTGAAAATATTGGTAGTAGATGATGAAGCCCTCGCGCGCACGAGGCTCGTGCGGATGCTAGGCTCGCTCGGACACGAAAACGCACAAGAAGCAGGCAGTGCGGACGAGGCGCTGGAGAGGGTGCAACAAGAGGAGTTCGACGTGGTGTTTTTGGATATCAACATGCCAAAGAAAAGCGGCTTGGAACTAGGGTATGAACTGAAATATCTCAACGAAGATATTGCGATCATTTTTCAGACCGCTTACGAGGAACATGCCTTAAAAGCGTTTGATATCGGGGCGGTAGGGTATTTGGTAAAGCCTTACAGTACCGAGCAGCTCCGACAAACGCTTGATCGCGTTTTAAAAGCCAAACAAGCCCAACCAAAAGAGTACCGCCTTCTTAGCAAATACGGCGATGCGCATCTGCTGTTGCGCCCCGACGAGATCGCCTACGTCAAAGCCGACCTCTCGGAGGTGATGCTGCGCAGTGCCAAAGGGTTTTCCTACTATGCCAAAAAAATTTCGGAGCTTGAAAAACGTTTGGAGCCTTTTGGATTTTTTCGTATCCACCGCTCCTATCTCATCAACGTCAATGAGATCAAAAAGATCGAGACGATCGAGCAGAGCAAATTACGTTTTTCGTTTAAGAGCAATTCCGACATTATAGAATCGAGCAAAGACGGAGCCAAAGCGTTTCGGGAGAGGTTTGGGGAAAAATAAGGGGAGATCCTAAATTTTCATCTAAACTAAACGTTGTATAATTGCAAAAAAATTACAAAGGTATTCTCATGGCAACATATGTTTTTGGACACACAAACCCCGATTCCGATTCGATCGTCGGGGCTATTTCGTTAGCGTATTTAAAAAATCAACAGGGAGAAGAGTGTATCCCGACACGTCAGGGGGAGATTGCACCCGAGACGGAGTTTATCTTAAACAAATTCGGCTACAAAGCTCCCGAGCTTAAGACCTCTTATGCAGGGGAAAACGTTTATCTCGTCGATTTTTCGGACCTTGCACAAGCACCTAAAGATATCAAAGAAGCAACGATTTTAGGTATCGTGGATCACCATAAACTGGGTGACTTAACAACCGATACGCCGCTAGAGTGCTGGATTCGCCCGATCGGATGCTCCAACACCGTTATCAAAGAGATGTACGATGCCGCGGGTGTGGCTATCCCTAAAGATATTGCGGGGATGATGATGCTTGCGATTCTCTCCGATACGGTAATCTTTAAGTCTCCGACCTGTACAAAAGTGGACACCAAAGCGGTTAAAGAGCTTGCGGCAATCTGCGGCGTAGAGGATTACAAAAAACTTGCGATGGATATGTTTATCGCAAAATCGGCCGTAGAGGGTGCATCGGCGCGCAACCTCAATACGCGTGACTATAAAGCGTTTGATATGAACGGAACAAAAGTGGGCGTAGGGCAGTTGGAGATGGT
>JAQUCZ010000099.1 GCA_028685945.1 Sulfurimonadaceae bacterium
CAAAACTTTTACATGCCAAGAAACTGATGAAAAAAGAGGCGATAAGAGAATTTTTAGAAAGAATCGTTACAATAGTTGCATTACAAAAAAACAGGAGTGAACAATGGCAACGACAAAAGAGAACTTGGAAGCGGCATTTTGCGGTGAGAGCGAAGCGTATCAGAAGTATATGGCATTTGCAAAAAAAGCAAAAAAGGACGGGTTTGCAAACGTAGCAAAACTGTTTGAAACCACTGCCGCGGCGGAGCGCATCCATGCCGAGGGACATTTAAACGCGATGGAAAAAGTGGGTTCTACGGCAGAGAACCTCGAAGCGGCAATCAGCGGCGAGACGCACGAATACGCCGATATGTACCCGCCTATGTACGAACAAGCAGCGGCGGAAAACCATAAAGCTAAAAGGATGTTCGGCTACGCACTCGAAGCGGAAAAAGTCCATGCCGAGCTTTACAAAAAAGCACTCGAAGCGGTTAAAGAGGGCAAAGATATCGACGAAGTCAACATCTACCTCTGCCCTACCTGTGGCTACATCGAAGTGGGTACGCCGCCCGAGAAATGCCCCGTATGCGGCGTAAAAGGTTCCACTTTTGTTCAGGTGGAGTGCTAAGATGTTGGTATGTGACTGCAACGAGGTCTATTACGACGCGATCAAAGAGGCGGTAAAAAAATACGGCAGCGACATCGAGACTATCAAAGACGCGACCGATGCAGGCACCACATGCCAATGCTGCCTTGAGGAGGATTGCGAAAAAGTGGAGCTGCCCCTCCCTTTGGCGATCGAGAGAGCTTTGGCGGAGCTGGATTAGCATATCGGTGAGGCGCAAGCCTCGCCTCCAAAGCACTCACTCGCGGGCTTTTAAAACTCTCGTACGCCAAACCCCAAAAAACGCGCTACAATTTCCCTCATACGTTATTTCGGCTCCCCAAGGAGTTTTCCATGCCGCTACAACACTACGCTTCCCTTTTTCAAGAGATCAGCAAAAGCCGCCTTTTGCGCCTGCAGGCTTTGGCGATTTTAATCACCACCTACATCGACTGGACGCTTATCCCTTTTGTTACCAAATTGGAAGGAACCTATCTGCCCGTTTTTATGATCAGTTTTTTTATGCTTATCGGCGCGCTTGATGGGTTTATCCAGCCTTTTTTCAACCGTATCAAGCTTTACACCATCTATCTTTTTGCCATCATCCTCGATATCGTGCAGATTTTCAGCTACCTTTTTTACGATCTCTCAATCATCGGCTTTACCTACCTCATCCTCACCATTTTTACGATTCAGGGGATCACCTTTGAGATAGCGCGTATCCATACCACCGATTTTATGCAGGATGAAGCGGTGAGTTTAAAAGATTATCTGATGATCCGCTCGCTTATGATCTCGGGTGCGATCGTGCTCGGAAGTTTGAGCGCGATGGTGTTTGACGCGTTTGAGATCAAGATGCAAAACGTTTTGCTTTATCTAAGCATCATAGGGGTTTTGAGCATCTTTTTTCAGTTTAAACTCTATAAAATATTTAAAAAACGTATCAACGCCCAGACGGTAGAGATACAAACCGACAAACGGGAGCTTTTCGAAAAATTCAGGGTATAAAAAATCTCGTAAAAACCTCTTGCATTTTTTTTTGATTTTTATTATACTTTCACCCTCCAAAGACGCGGGAATAGCTCAGTTGGCTAGAGCGTCAGCCTTCCAAGCTGAGGGTCGCGAGTTCGAGTCTCGTTTCCCGCTCCACGTTTTTAAAATCAAACCTTCATTTTTCATGGCATGCCAGAAAAAACAAGGGGTATTAGCTCAGCTGGGAGAGCGCTTCGCTGGCAGCGAAGAGGTCAGCGGTTCGATCCCGCTATACTCCACCATTTTTCAAGCCTCAGATCAATTCCACTAAAATGATTTTTTCGCTTTGAAGTTTTTGCAGCTCCTCCGTAAAACCGCTTTTACTAAAAAGAACATAACGGGTCACGGGAAACTTATATTCAACTTTTTCTGCTTTTTTTTGCAAGCTCGTTAAAATATCTACGCCCACTTTTTTATTGGAATATTTGCACTCCGCCGCGATAAGGTGATCTTCGCCGATCCCCAATGCGTCTATCTCCTCGTTTTTGTCCCACCATCTGCCGCATTTAAGCAGATCGTAGCGTTGCATAAGATGTTCTATCGCCAACTTTTCGTAAACGGGTGCTACAAAACCGTGAAAATTTTCTTTGATCTTTTCTAAGACATATTTCGTATTCCCCATCTCCAACTGGCTTTTGTAAGGAAGTACGTACGAAAACCAAAATCTAAAGAAGTTATCTTTGATAAAATAAAGCCCTTTCTTGCTTTTGAGAGGATTGGTTTCGGTTATAGGCACATCTTTGTAGATAATATCAAGTTCGATCAGCTTAGATATGAAAGAGGTGATATTTTGAACGTTTTTGCCGAGTTTGGAAGCAATATTTCCCAATTTATGCTCCCCTGAAGCGATCACTTCCAAAATGGAAAAATAGGTGATAGGCTCATTCACCTCGTTTTGCAAAATAAACTGAGGTTCGCTATACAAATATCCCATAGAATTTAAAATATTTTTCTCTATATTTTCAAAAATATCCCCGCTTGCAACAAACATCTCCAAATATTTCGGCACGCCGTAAAGCACGCTATAAAGTTCTATAAGCTGCTGCGTAGATTTATTCGGGAAAAACTCTTGAAGATAGCCGAATTCGATCGCCTCAAGTTTAATAGCACTTGTCCTCCTCCCATAAAGCGGCGCATCGTAAGAAAGTGTTTGTTCGTACATCATCGAAATAATCGAACCGCATAAAATCAGGTGGAAATTTTTATTTTTCAGCAGTTCGTCTACGATATATTGAAATTGGGAGGGGATCGAAGCATCGATTTTGGAAAAATATTGAAACTCGTCGATAATAACAATCAATTTTTTATCAAAATCTTTTTGTGCAAGATACTCAAAAAGTTGCGGTAAATCTTTAATCTCCAAATTTTTCAAAAACGTATCGTTAAAAAAAGTAGCCACTATATGTTGGAATCTTTTTATCACGATGGGAGCACTCTCTAGCGTCACCAAATAATAAAGTGCAGGTTTATCCTTGATAAACTCTTTTAAAAGCGTCGTCTTTCCGACCCTTCTTCTGCCGTAAAGTACGGTAAAAGAAAATCTCTCGCTTGCATATTCGTCGTTTAGGAGTTTGAGTTGTTTGTGTCTATTTGCAAACATAAGCTACCTTTTTATCGTTTTTGAATTATCATAATATCAAAACGAATGTATGGATTTCCTGAAAAACACTCTTTAGTGTTCTCATACAAACAGCGTATTCCGCTTTTTTATCGCACCACAAACCACGGATTTAAAAGATTTTCTTTGTTGTACAGCAGAGGTTCGCCGTTTGCATATTGGTAGCTCATTTTCCCCGCTTCGCGTACGAGGGCATCTCCTGCTGCGGTGTCCCATTCCATCGTTTCGCCGAATCTCGGGTAGATATCTGCTTCCCCGGCGGCAACCATGCAAAGTTTAAGCGAGCTTCCTTTGCTTATCTGCACCACCTCTTTGGCATGGAGAGTATCTATAAATTTTTGCGTCTCCTGCGTTACGTGCGATCTGCTTACGGCAACGTAGAGGGTGTCTTCATTGTGGGTGTTGCTACGAAGGGGGAGTTTTTGGGAGTTTTTATATGCACCGCACCCTTTTTTAGCCCAGTACAGCACATCAAAAACAGGGGCATACACTACGCCTGCAACGGGGGTTTGGTTATGGATCAGGGCAATATTTACGGTAAAGTCGCCGTTTCTTTTGATAAACTCTTTGGTGCCGTCAATGGGGTCGACACACCAGTAATACTCCCAGTTTTTTCTGATCTCATAGGGGGTCTCTTGGTTTTCTTCCGACATGATGGGGATATTCGGATAGAGGGTTTGAAGTTGGGAGCAGATTATCTCGTTTGCTTTGAGGTCTGCTTCGGTAAGGGGTGAAGCGTCGTTTTTGTAGCGTACAGAAAACTCCCTCGCATAAATCTGCATAATCGCTTCTCCCGCCTGCAGCGCTATTGCTTTGAGTTCTTCCATATCGATACTATCCAACACGTTTCGTCCTTGTACACTTTTTACAAAGGTGTAATTATACCGCGAACAAACTAAAGCAGGCGCATCTTTAGCGAAGAGAGCCTTTTGCGACTTAGTAGCATTTGGCTCTTAAATGTGTTAAAATTCCGCCAATGAAATTCAGACTGATTCTTTCGATACTCTTTTTTATCGCAACGACCGTCGCTACGATCCACGAGATCGAACATATAGCGCACGATCACGACCATGCCTCGTGCGAAATGTGCGTGGTTGCACAAAATTTTCTCTCTAGCGACATCGACCACCGCGTCGACGACATCGAAAACCTCCGTTTCGGTGCTATCGGGAGCAGTTTTGTTTTTAGTTTCAAACAAACTTTCCATCCCACATGCCAACCCCGCGCACCGCCGCTTTTTTCCTAAGTCTTTTAAAAAAACAATTTTACAAATTCATATAACTTATTTATGCAAGGAAAATAGCAATGAAAAAAATATTACTCGCTAGCGCACTGTGCGCAACCTATCTTTGCGGCGATGTCGCTACACTTTTGCCGGTTGAAAAGCGAACGTTTGACCAATCCAAATATATCCCCGATATCTCGGTGATCCTTGATGCTTCCTACGTCAACCGCAGCAAAACAAACGACGAAGTACAGCACCTTGAACTCCCCGGTGTTGCACACGGACTTTTAGGCTCCCATTCGCATGACGGCGACGAACATGCTACCTACAACGCCAACCAAGGGTTTAATCTCAACTACGCAGAACTCGTTCTCTCTAGCAGCGTCGACCCGTTCCTTTCGCTCGATGCGGTACTGCACTTTAGCGAAAACGGCGTAGAGGTGGAAGAGGCGTATTTTACTACGACGGCTCTTGGCAACGGTCTGCGTTTTCGCGGGGGGAAACTTCTCTCCAATTTCGGCTATATCAATGCCCAGCACCACCATTACTGGGATTTCGGCGATATGCCTTTAGTGTACGAAGCGTTTTTAGGGATGCACGGCATCAACGAACTCGGCGCACAGCTTCAATGGACGGCACCTACGCCGTTTTATCTGATGGCAGGGTTTGAGGTGTTGCAAGGGGCGAATGAACAGATGTTCGGCAATGAAACGATCGGCGACGTGGAAGATCCTATTGCAAAGGGAAAAGATGCTCCAACACTCTTTGTAGGTTACCTTAAAAGTTCGGTCGATGTAGGCGATACGACGTTTTTCGGCGGTCTCTCTTACGCACAAGGTACCTCGCGTATCGACCACACAACAGATGAAACTCCTCATGCATTTGCGGGTGATAGCAAGCTTTACGGAGCAGATTTCGTAGTATTGCACTCGTTTGATTCCTACAGTTCCCTCAAATGGCAAACAGAGTGGCTCA
>JAQUCZ010000004.1 GCA_028685945.1 Sulfurimonadaceae bacterium
AGACGTTACGAATCACGCCTGTAATATAAGCCTTCGGGCTTATATTCATCTTTTTTAAAACTTCCCTCTTTACGAACTCTTTTTTAAAAAATCTTATATTTTCCCGAACATCTCGTTATAAAACGAAAGCGCATAACGGTCGCTCATACTTGCTATATAATCGGCTATAACCCTGTGTTTGGGTCTTTGATGGAGCTGTTTTTTATAAAATTCGGGCAGCATCTTCTCCTCTTCGCTAAGCCCCTGATACAAAGCTTTGATCGCCTGCTTGCCCGCGTACATCTTGCGCACGATGTTTTTGTGCTGGTAGAGTTTTGCAAAGAGTATCTTTTTGAGTTTTTTGATCTTGGTCTCGAGTGCGGCGTCAAAGCCGATGGGGATAGGGGTTTTGCTCTCAAGCGTTGCGCTTAAAATTCTCGTGCTGTCGACGTTTGGCATGGAGTAATCTAAAAGGGAATAGACCAAATGGTTGATAAGATGGGAGCTAAAACGGTAGCGAAACATCTCGTCATCGCTCTCTATAATCCCCTCTTTGTGCACTTTATCGAGTATTTCACACACTAGCTCGCTCTCTTTAAGATCTGCAAAAGTGATAAATCCCGAATGGATACCGTCGTCGATATCGTGGCTGATGTAGGCTATCTCGTCGGCACGATCCACCACCATCGCTTCAACCGAAGGGTGGGTATCAAGCGCAAAATGTTCGCAAACCTCTTGAGGCAAAAAAGCTTTTTTATACGGGTAGGAGTGTTTTAAAATCCCCTCGAGCGTTGCAAAGGTGAGGTTCAGCCCGTCAAACTGTTTGTAGCGTTTCTCTAATTTGCTCACCACCCGAAAACTTTGAAAATTATGCTCAAATCCGTTGGCATGTCCCTCTTTTTTAAGACACTCGTCAAGCGCGTCGCCCCCCACGTGCCCAAAGGGCGTATGCCCCAGATCGTGCGAAAGGGCAATCGCTTCGGCGAGTGCTTCGTTAAGTCCTAGCTGTGAGGTGATGGATCGGGCGATTTGGGAGACTTCGAGGGAGTGGGTGAGGCGGGTGCGGAAAAAGTCCCCCTCGTGGTTGAGGAAGACTTGGGTTTTGTACTCGAGTTTGCGAAAGCTTCCCGAGTGGATAATCCTGTCCCTATCGCGGGCATAAGGTGACCTAAAATCGGTGTCTATCTTATAAAACCGCTCGTGGGGTTGCATGGAAGGCTCCTTAAACTTTTTTGATAAATTCCGTTTTGAGGTAGATTTTCGTACCGTTTACGCGCCCTTCGATATGGTCGTCCATATCGCTCGGAAGTGCTATTTTCGTAACCGTCGTACCGCGTTTTGCGGTAAATCCTGCACCTTTAACCTCAAGGTCTTTGAGGATCACGACGCTATCACCCGCCTGTAAAATCACGCCGTTGGCATCTTTGTGAACGAGTTTGTTTGCTTCGGCATTTAAAACCGTATCGACCCATTTTTGCTCGTTTTCTTCGAGATAGAGCATCTCTAAAAGGTCTTGGCGCTCAAGTTTGTGCAAAAGAATAGCACTCATCACTTTTACCGCGGGAACCTCACTCCACATCGACTCGTTTACACACATAAAGTGGGTTGCATCAAGCGCACCGCTTTTGATCTGCTCTTGGCATGTAGCACATGCCAAGAGTGAATGATCTGCATCCGCCGCAGTACCTACTTCCAAAACGTCCAGCCCCTCGGTGCTGCCGCAAAGCTCGCACACGCCGCCGCTTCTTTTTTCTAACTCTTCTAATACGCTCATAATAATCCTTATTTATTCTCTTTATTGAACTCTATAATCTGCTCAATATCATCTTTGTTTTGTTTGTGTTTGGTGTTATCAAACGCTTTTGCGGCTTCCTCTTCGTTATAGTTTCTACACTCTTTTGGAACCGTTGCATGAGGGTCGGACGCGATCTGATCGCACATAGGGGCATTAAAGGTGAAATAGGAACACCCCCCTAACACTAACGCACACACCACTAAACTTATTTTCCACATGCCAAACCCCTTATTTTTTCTTTACGATAAGATCGAGATATTTACTCGGTGTCGCGCGCATCATCTCTTGTGCAAGCCAACGTATCTGAAAATACGCCGCACCGCTCTCACGCAACGTCAGATAGTTTTTTAATGAGCGTAGGTTAAACGTCACCACCATATCGACTTTGACGTTATCGGTGATGATATGCTTAAACGCATCGCCGACGTTTTTCTTTTTCTTCCCCGCTTCAAGCGCTTCAAAGAGGGCTTTAGAATCTCCCTCGTACACTTGCAATAGCTCCAAAGAACTTTTGGCAACCGCGATAGACTCAAAATCTTCCAAGCGAGACGCCTGATAATGAAGCTTATCATACATCGCTCCCGCTTCGAGTTTGTTGTACTCTACGTCTTGGGTCACAAACATATCGAACCCCAAAATCTTGTCGATAAAAAACGCTTTGCCCCCCTCTTTTGAATGTTGTGAGGCAACGAAAGCGTTGATGATAGAACTCATCGTATAACGCGTGCTTCGCACCGAGATCGCTTGGATTCTATGGCGTGCATGCTCTTGCAAAACACCCCTGCTCGTCCCGCGAACGAGATAGCTCAGGTTGGCATGTTCTAAAATACTATGGTGGAAGTAGGTCCATGCCAGATCGTCTAAAAGGTTTGACCCCTCTATCGCGTTGATCTCTTGGCATGCGGCAAGATCGGGCAACGCATCTTCGATATCGCGCACCGCATCGTTTTCGCTGTTTTCAAAACTGTCGTAACAGGTTCGCGCCGCCACTTCGGCGACACCGATTCCCGTTTGCTGCAAAAGCACCACCTGCGGCTTTGCGTACTCTATGCCGTATACGATCTCATCCATGACTACTTCCTAGATTTTAGTGTGCTTATTTTAGCAGTTCTTAACTGAAGTCACCGACACCTTTAAAGTAATACGAGTGTAATCGTTCTTTTTTATAATGCCTCTTCAATTCAATCAAGGAGAAAACATGAAACGCATCCTCGTACTTGTTCTTTTTTTGGCGCAACTTGAAGCAAATATGTTTAGTTTTGCTTTGTATAAAAACGACCAAACAATAGATAAAAAAGAGCTCCAAACCACTTTTTTGCAAAACGTCAAACATGCCAACGCTATCATAAAAAGGGGGGAATACGACAAACTCTCCCTCTGTTTGTCCGATCGCTCCCAAATAGTTGCACAGCTCGATCGACTCGATATATCGCAAGAGGAGAGAGCCCGTTTGACAAACGAGATCAACGAGTATTTTAGCCTCGTAGAGGAGATGGCGCAAACCTTACGCAAGCAAGCCCCCAACCTCAACGCGCACTACCGTTTTACCTTAGAGGGGCTGCGTAAATTCAATGCAAAAATAGCGAGTATAGGGCTTTTTGAGCTTTCCAGCAAATGGATAGAACTCAGCCGTATCAAAAACAGTTTCGTCAAAAAACCCAATGCAAAGCTTGAAAAAGAGTTTAACGATACCCATGATGCGATGAGCGTTATTATAACGGAGTTATATCTTGACGAAGAGATAGAGGAGCCGATGCTTGCATATCTTAAAGCCTACAAAGCCTATTTTCACTCAATAGCATCGGCATATAAAACCATCGATTATAAAAAAATCGCAAAGCTCAAGCCGCTCGGCTATAAAATCAAAGCAAAACTCGAACTCTACGCCTCCAACGCCTCGTAAGGCTATTTTTGTACCCCATCGAGCACGGGGACGAAGTCACATGCCTCAAGCTCTATTTTCTCTATCTTTGAGCCGTTTTTTTTGAATTTCACAATGATCTGTTTGGCACCCACCTGCATAGGGGCAACCAAAATTCCCCCCTCGCGCAGTTGGTCGAAAAGTTTTTGCGGGATCGCCTTGGCGGAAGCGGAAAATAAAATACGATCATACGGCGCATACTGGCTCCAGCCGTTTTGCCCGTCGTCGGTTCTGGTGTGGATATTGCCGATCCCCAAAGCACGAAAGCGCGCTTTGGCTTCAAGCATCAGCGATTCGATCCGCTCTATAGTAAAAACCCCGCGAAAAAGGTGGGAGAGCACCGCCGCCTGATAGCCGCTGCCGCACCCGATCTCCAAAACCCTATCGGCACCTTCGGGCTCAAGATATTCGGTCATCTTTGCCACCGTCAAAGGGGAACTGATCCACTGCGCACTTCCCATCGGGAGTGCATCGAGTTTGTACGCATTGTGCTTAAAACCCGTGGGTACAAACGCTTCTCGGTTTGTTAGCGCTATCGCTTTTTTGACCTTGTCGCTGAGTTTGAATTTTTGTGCACACTCCTCTGCCAAACGTGCCGTTTTCGTCGCTGTTATTCTATCCAATCCCTACATCCATATAGCGCCGCATAAGCGCGATCTCTTTTTTTTCGTATTGTACCACTAAAGAGGGGTTTTTCCCGTTATAAAACGCTTCGCCGTTCGGTTTTATAACGCCGCTTATCTGCGTACATGCCTCATTTTGCGCATCGCTTAGTACGACGTAACATTGGTTCATAATTGCCAGCGCACGCGTAAGGGTTATAAAATGCTCCGTGCGCAATACGCCCCACCATGCAGGAACGAAAATAACGTCGCACCCCTCCAAACGCTGCCACAGCTCTTTAAACCGAAGCTCGAAACAAATAAGCACGCCGCATCTGATCCCCTCTATCTCGAAAATCGCGACATCCTCGCTAGAAGCCTCGCTAAAATATCTCTCTTCCCCGCCGAAACGAAAGAGTTTTGCTTTGGGGCGTTCGTACGCAAGAGAGCCTTTGTGAAACACCTTAAACATGTTCCAAACATCCTCTCCGTGTTTTTCGACTAAAGTGAGCATTACGGTTTTTTCTTTGGAAGCTTCTAAAAGTTTTTCTACGGCATGCGGCGCAAAGGAGAGAACCTCATCCCAACGCTCGTAATCAAAACCGCTTAAACACACCTCGCTACCAAGCACGAAACTCCCTACGGGAGCTTCGTTTACAAGAGAGAGCAAAGTAGAGAGATTGGTTTCGTAATTTTCAAGGGTGGTAAAAGAGAGCGGACACAAAGCGTGTCCGTTTGGTTTAGAATTCGTCATCGAAACTCAAACTACCTTTTGAATAGTTCGTAACGGTTCCTTCGAAGAAGTTTGTTTTTTGATCGTTGAATTTCGCAAAATCGTTTACCCATTTAATAGGGTTATTCACGTTGTAAAGCTTTTCAAATCCGACCGCCGTGAGTCTTTCGTCTGCTAAAAACTGTATGTATTGCTCGACGATATCGTCGGTAAGTCCTAAAATCTGCCCTTGGGTGATGTATCTTCCCCATGCTACTTCAAGCTCGACCGCTTTTTTAAACATATCGATCACTTCGGCTTTAAGCGCTTCGGTGAAAAGATCGGGGCGCTCGCGGCGAAGCGTATTGATAATATTTTGGAAAAGTACAAGGTGGGTGACCTCGTCTCTTTGGATAAAGCGGATCATCTGCGCACTTCCGAGCATTTTACCCGAACGTGCCAGCGTGTAGATATAGGTAAATCCGCTGTAAAAGTAGATCCCTTCGAGAATCTGGTTGGCAAAACATGCCTTGACGAAATCGCTCTCAGAAGGGTTTTTCCCCAACTCTTCGTAACGCATGGCGATCGAATCGTTTTTTGTTTTTAACATCATATCGCGGCGCCAAAGGTCGTAAATCTCTTTAGAGTTTTGACTGATGGAGTCAACCATAACCGCATAGCTTTGGGAGTGGAGCGCCTCTTCAAACGATTGGCGCACGAGAATAAGATTGATCTCGGGTGCGGTGATATAGGGATTGATATTGTCGATAAGGTTGTTTGTCTGCAAAGAATCCATAAAGATCAGCTGCGAAAGCGCCTTGTCGTACGCCGTTTTTTCCGCGGGGGTGAGATTTTTATAATCGATCACGTCGCGGGTCATATCGACCTCTTTTGGGAACCATGTATTGTTAAGCATCATCTCCCATAAATTGTATGCCCACTGGTATTTAATATCGTTGAGCTCGAAAATTCCCGTAGGGTTTCCCCCGAAAACTTTTCTGTCGTTTACTTTTTCTGCGGAATCCGGATTGTATATTTTTTTTCTGTGCATATGCATTAGATTCTCCAAGTTTTTATCCATGATTATATCCATCCGATTATTTTATTTTACTAAACCGCTAAAAAAGATAATTTTACCGTTTAGAACAAATTTATTTCTAATCTGCTAGAATAGTCGATTCACTCAAAAAACAAAAATCGATAAAAATATCACATTTTAAGGGAAAAAAGGGGTTGGCATGGGCTTTTTTTCAAATCCGAGCGTACCCAAAACGGAGTACGACAAACTAAAAAATCACAACGCGTCGCTTTTAGAAGAGAACGAAGAGCTTCGCAAAGAGCTTGAAGCGCTCAAAAAAGAGAAAGAATCCCGCCCTCCTCAAAAGCAAAGTATAGCCGATGAGTTGGTGCTGCTTCAAAACCAAAACCTTAAAGCAAACATCGTCGATATCCAAGGCAATATGGCAGAATCGGTCAATGTTTCAAAAGAGAACCTCTCCAAAACCAACGAGCTTATCGATAAAATCTCCGACGTAAGCAAACAAACCGCGAAGATCGTAGCTATTTTAGACAACCTCCACAACCTCTCGATGCACTCTATGGACAATGTTAGCGGGCTCTCCCAAAGAACGGAAGATATTTCGGGGATTTTACTTTTAATCAAAGATATCTCCGACCAAACGAACCTTTTGGCACTCAATGCCGCCATAGAAGCTGCACGTGCGGGGGAACACGGACGCGGGTTTGCCGTTGTTGCCGACGAGGTGAGAAAACTGGCTGATAGAACCACGAAAGCGGTGAGCGAGATCAACATATCACTACAATCGATGAAGCAAGACGTCAACGGGATATCGGAGCAATTTAGCGAAATTCAAGAGGGGATCGGCAACTCCAACGAACTTATTGCGACACTTAACGAATGCCTTGAGAACGATTCCCAAGATATTCGCAACTCCTTTAGCGCCATCAGTTATACGACCGATCGTGTTTTTATGTCTTTGGCTAAGCTTGACCATATTCTTTGGAAAGTCAATACCTACTTTTCGGCGGTCACGAAAAAAGAGCAGTTTGCGTTTGTCGATCACCATAACTGCCGCCTAGGCAAATGGTACTATGAGGGGGACGGCAAAGCCAATTTTGCCGCAACGAAAAGCTACGGCTCCCTAGAATCGCCACATGCCAAGGTACACAACGGCACCCACAAGGTTTTTGATTTGATTGCACAAGAAAATATCGATACCAAAGAGTTGTTGCAAGCTTTTGAGGAGATGGAAAAAGGGAGCGGCGAGGTGTTTGCCACTCTTGATAAGATTCTTCACGAAAAAGGGTAAAAAGACCACATGCCATGAAAAAACCCTGCAAGATGCAGGAGTTTTTATACTCTTACGCACTCTCCAAAAGAAAGTGCATAAAATCACGTTTTAATTACGAGAGTATCTTCTTCTCTCTGTTTCCGTCAAATATTTTTTACGGATACGGATATTTTGCGGCGTAATCTCTAAAAGCTCATCGTCTTCGATCCACTCTAATGCACGCTCTAAAGACATATCGCGCGGCGGGATAAGTTTGATCGCTTCGTCTGCCCCTGAAGAACGTACGTTTGATTGTGCTTTTCCTTTGATAGGGTTGACGACAAGGTCGTTAGAGCGTGAATGCTCGCCGATAATCATCCCTTCGTATACTTTTGTTTGCGGTCCTACGAAAAGCACACCGCGATCTTGGATATTAAAGAGTGAATACGCAAGCGTTTCGCCGTTTTCCATAGAGATAAGCGCACCGTAGCTTCTTGATTCAACGCTTCCGCTGTACGGACGGAACTCTAAGAAAGAGTGGTTCATAATCCCCTCCCCTCTTGTATCGGTCAAGAATTGACCGCGGAATCCGATAAGTGCGCGTGCAGGGATCTCAAACTCGATTCTTTGGAACCCTTGCCCCATCGGAACCATAGCTTTCATCTCTGCTTTTCTTTTTCCTAAACGCTCGATAACCGTACCGCTTAACTCTTCGGGAACGTCGATTACAAGGTGCTCGAACGGCTCACATTTTACCCCTTCGATCTCTTTAACGATAACTTCCGGACGGCTTACGCCGAATTCGTACCCTTCGCGTCTCATGTTTTCTGCCAAGATAGTGATCTGAAGCTCACCGCGTCCTGAAACTTTAAATTTCCCCTCGCCTACAACTTCGAGTCTCATCGCAACGTTCGTCGTCATCTCCGACTCTAATCTGTCTTTGAGTTTGTTTGAAGTTACGTGTTTTCCTTCTTGACCTGCAAGCGGAGAATCGTTAACCGAGAAAACTACCGTAAGAGTAGGCTCTTCGATGTGCATCGGATCAAGAGGCATCGGTTTTGCAGGATCACAAACCGTATCTCCCACGTCTACCGTTTCAAGCCCTGCAAACGCTACGATATCGCCCGCTTCCGCTTCTTGGATCTCCATACGGTTAAGTCCGTGGAAACCGATAAGTTTCGTAATACGCCCTTTGACCATCTCACCGTCTGCTTTTGCAAGAAGGATGTTGTCCCCTTTGCGGATGATACCGTTGAAAATACGGGAAATACCGATTTTTCCTACGTAGTTGTCGTAGTCAAGCGTAAATACTTGTGCTTGCGTAGGGTTTTCTCTGTCACCCTCAGGTTCAGGAATTTTCTCTAGGATAGTTTCAAAGATACACTCGAAGTTTCCGTCGGGATCTGCCATATCAAGCTTTGCGATACCGTCACGTGCTGCTGCATAGATAATAGGGAAGTCAAGTTGGTCTTCCGTTGCATCCATTGCGGCAAAAAGGTCGAACATCTCGTCTACGACGCGATCGGGCTCAGCTGAAGGCTTGTCGATTTTATTGATAACGACGATCGGTTTTTTTCCGAGTGCCAACATCTTTTTAACAACGAATTTCGTTTGCGGCATAACCCCTTCATACGCATCGACGAGAACCAAAACACCGTCGACCATTTTAAGAACACGCTCAACCTCTCCACCGAAGTCGGCGTGGCCCGGGGTGTCGATAATATTGATTTTGTAATCTTTATAGCGGATCGCCGTATTTTTAGAAAGAATCGTAATCCCGCGCTCTCTCTCTAAAGCATTGCTGTCCATTGCTCTTTCATCGTGTTGTTCATACGCACCGAACGTACCTGATTGCGTTAACAACCCGTCTACCAATGTTGTTTTACCGTGGTCAACGTGAGCAATAACTGCAATGTTTCTAATCTTTTGCATAGTGTTTCCTTGTTTTCGTCTCTTTTGTCAAACAGGCGCCTAGCCCTTTCTTTCTGAAACGAAGGTTAAAAATTTGCGCGATTATATCGAAAAAAATGTTAGAGCCGAGTAAAATTATTCTACTTGTTCGGAATGTTTGGAGAAAAAGGGGATTTGCGTTTGCGGATTTTAAGATTTATCGTTGTTTTTCTTTTAAAATTCAAACGATAAATGAATTTTTATAAAACAAAAAAAACTGCTTCTAAAAAAACAAAAAGTGATTTTAAAATAGTTAATATTATATTCTTTGATTTTTAAAATCTAAACATGATATTTCTCTGATTACGGATGTAATAGATCCATTTTTCTTTTCAATTTTGCTATCTCTTCCATCATTGCAATCGCATTTTCGAGAGCTTGCGTAAATTTCGTACCGTAAATTTGTTTATTTTCTTTGTCGAATTTTTCAATTACGTCACTATAAAGTGTCACAAACTCTTGGATCAGCGTAATGGCATGTAACGTAATTTTTTTGTGCGAGGCTATACTTAGAACCAGATCGAAACCTTTTTTTATCTTTATATCGGTATCATCGATCTCGATGTAGCGTTTTGCGGTGGTTTCGTTGGGGGTGAGAAGTTTTTTTAAAACCTCTACGATCCCCTCTTCGGTGATCGATTCTTTATCGTTGATAAAAGAGCGCATTTGCGTCAAATCCATCGTTGCCACTTTTGCTTTGAGCTCGTTTGCTTTGCTTTGTTCGTTCTCTTTCTTGCCTAAAAATTTATGAAACATCTTCGCACCTTTTTTTATTGCAGATACAGAACAAAATACCCCGACGTTACAGTTTGGAACTGTCTATCTCCACAACCGTATGAACATTCCCTCGGGGGTTATAATCTGCCGTGAGTTTTAAATATTTCGGTTGTAATTTTCTCTCAAGCACTTCGTAAATTTCGTTTGCAGCATTTTCGTGAGAAATATGTCTATCGCGAAACGAGTTGATATAAAGCTTGATCGCTTTAAGTTCTACGACGTAATCCTTCGGCGTATATTCGATATAGATCGTAGCAAAATCGGGATAACCGCTGCGCGGACACAATGAAGCAAACTCGGGAAGGGTCATTTTAATAAGATAATCCCTTTTGTATTCGTTTGGCCAAATTTCCAAATCTTTTTCTACGTCAAACTTGCTAAGAATCTCTTCGCCGTATTTCATTTTAATCCTTTGGTTCATAAGTTTCTAAAGAGGCAAGATATTTTCCTTGCATATAATCGATTTGCATCTCTTTTGCAAGGTTGTAGCTCTCTTCGTCTTCGATCATTTTGATCCATGATTTTATAGTATTGTTATGCACAATAAGATTAAAACCCTCTATTATAGTTTTAAACTTTCGTTTTTTTATCTCTTTCGTGTATAACGAATCGTACCGTACGAAATCTACCTCCAGATCCCTTAGGTACAAATAGCTGGCATGTAACGATCCCAGTCGATCGATCGCTATATAAACCCCGCTTTGGCGTATGGAGTTTAAGGTCTCTTTATATTTATCGATATACGCGTAATATTCGCTCTCGCTCAAAAGTAAAATCAAACGCTCTTTGAGGTAGCTATGATGGAGCATCATCTCTTTGAGTTTTGTTTGAAACGCTCGGTTTCTTATCGACGTGGGGGAGATACTGAGTGCATAAGTGACGTTATCAAGCGGCATGTATTCGCTTGTGAGTTTTTCTAAGATCATAAGATCAAAATGGAGCATCAAACCCAATTTATTTAAAATTTTCATATAATTTTTTTGATGGATTATCTTGTCGTCTGCCGTTTTTAATTTGACGAAACACTCTTTTGCAACGGGCTTGCCCTCTTCGTAAATATCCTGCATCATAAAAAGGATGTTTTGTTCGTTGACGGCTTTGGTTACCAAAAATTCCAATTCGCTCGGGTTAAGCTCGCTCTCATCCGTTAGGGTGCGTTTTGTCGTGCGTTTGATATTTTGAAGTTCAAAAAGTTTTTCTATCAAGTGATCGAGTTCGCTCGAAAAACCCGTATCGGTCATAGAGGTGGAGAGTTTTATCTCTATGTCGTTGAGTTTGAGTTCGCTTGCTTTAAGACATAAAAGCTCTAAAATGGCAGTGTATTTCGTTTTTGCATCGGGCAATCCGATGATAAAATTGGCACTTCTCATGTGTCCTATGGGGAAGTTGGTTATATTTTTTGTAGTAAAAAATTCGGCGATCCATTGTGCCGTTTCGTAAATAACTTTATCTCCGTTTTTGATTCCGTAGCGTTCGTTGATATCGCTTAAGTTATCGATACTTATCAGCACTAAGGTGTATTTTTTCTCTTTTTGAATCTCTTTTTTTAAATATTCGTAAAGATATTCCCTTGAAAACGTTTTCGAGACGGAATCGGTAATTTTGACGTTAAACCCTTTATAGATCAAATAAAAAAGGAAATAGATACTAAAAAGAAGCAACAAAACCGATTCGACGTAAAATGCTATATCCAAACTTTGGTAGGTAGTAATGAGTGTATGGGAGATTAATGCAAGAATAAGGGCAAATATGGGGAGTCCCATTCTAAGCGCGAGCTTAAAACGGTACTCCCTCTCTTTTAATTCGGGAAGAAGCATAGAAACCGTTAAACGTCGAGATGTTTAACGTCTTTGGCATGTGTCTCGATATAGTTACGACGCGGTTCGACCTCGTCGCCCATAAAGAGGGTAAATGCTTCCGATGCCACTTCGGCATCTTCGATGGTCACTTGGAGCAACACGCGGTTTTCCGGAGTCATCGTCGTTTCCCAAAGCTGTTCGGGGTTCATCTCTCCCAGACCTTTGTAACGTTGGATATAAGCACCTTTTTTCGCATACTCTTTAATGTTTTCAAGTTCGACGATAACATCGTTCTCAAACGTCAAGCCCCACTCTTGGATCTTTCTGTACACGTAATCCGCTTCGCTAAAATGGGGTGCCGCAAAAAGTTCGTCGTTTATAAGCAACTCCTCCATACCGCTTTTTGTCTGTACGAAAAGATGAATATCGTTTTGAGAGATCGATTTTGTCAAAATATTGTTACCGATATCTAAAAGAAATTTTTCGATTTTTTCGTACATGGCATGTGTATCAAGACCGATTACATCGGGGTTTTCGATGAAATAACGGATTAGATCGACAAGTGCGTAGCGTCTCTCTAGCGCTTCAAGGGATGCTCTGTAGTGATCCACCATTTTAAAATAAGCTACAAGATCGTTTTCTCCGACTCCCGCTACGCTTAACGATTCAATACCGTTTTCTATCAAATAGTCGTTCATCGCTCTATCGTCTTTAAAATAAAGCTCTTTTTTCCCTTTTTTGTAACGGTAAAGCGGCGGTTGTGCCAAATAAAGGTACCCGTTTTCTATAACCGATCTAAAATGGCGGAAAAAGAAAGTCAAAAGAAGCGTTTGGATATGGCTGCCGTCGACGTCGGCATCGGTCATAATGATGATTTTGTGATAGCGGAGCTTCTCTTCGTTATAATCCTCGCCTATGCCGCATCCCATCGCCGTAATCATATTTGTGATCTCTTCAGATTTTAAAATCTTGTCAAGTCTTGCTTTTTCGACGTTAAGGATTTTCCCTTTAAGAGGTAAAATCGCTTGAAAAACCCTATCGCGTCCCATTTTAGCAGAACCGCCCGCAGAGTCTCCCTCGACGAGATAGAGTTCGCAGATAGAAGCATCTTTGCTTTGGCAATCGGCAAGTTTTCCAGGAAGCGTTCCTACACTCATAGAATCTTTACGGCGCGTAAGCTCTCTTGCTTTTTTGGCAGCTTCGCGTCCGCGTGCAGCCATAAGGGATTTGGAAACAATCGCTTTTGCTTCAAGAGGATTCTCTTCAAAATATTTGCTGAGCAATTCGTAGGTTGCTTTTTGGATTAAAGGGCGTACGTAAGTGTTTCCGAGTTTTCCTTTTGTTTGCCCCTCAAATTGCGGTTCGGGAACACGAGCCGATACGATGGCGATAAGCCCTTCCCCCGTATCTTCCCCGCTGATTTTTACGTCTTTTTCTTTAGCACCGCCGTTTTGTGCGTTATAGTTGGAGATAACACGCGTTAATGCAGCGCGAAAACCTGCTTCGTGGGTTCCTCCGTTTGGCGTACGGATATTATTGACGAAAGAGGAAACTTTTTCATCGTATGTTTCGTTGTACATTAATGCTATATCAAATTCGATATCTTCGATTTTTCCGGAAAAAGAGTAGGTTTGTGCTACGACGGTTTTTTTATTGAGGTCGTTAACATATTGTGCAATACCCCCTTCAAAATGGTATTCCTCTTTTGTTCCTGTTCTCTCGTCGATAAATTTGATCGTAATAAAAGGATTAAGATAGGCAAGTTCTTTAAAACGTCTTGCTAAATAATCGTATTCAAACGTAGTAGTTTCGGTAAAAATACTCGGATCGGGAGCAAATTCGATAGTCGTTCCCGTTTTTCTTGTTGTTCCGGTTACTTTAAGAGCTTCTTGGGGAATCCCTTTTTTAAAATTTTGTTCAAAAATCTCTCCGTTTCTGTAGATCGTCATCTTTAGATCGTTTGAGAGTGCATTTACAACCGAAACACCGACCCCGTGGAGTCCTCCCGAGACTTTATAGGTATCTTTATCGAATTTTCCTCCGGCATGAAGTACCGTTAAAACGACCGTTGCGGCACTCATTCCCTCCGTCGGGTGCATATCGGTTGGAATACCGCGTCCGTTATCTTGAACTTTGGCCGTTCCCTCTTTGGTTAACGTTACGGTGATAGTATCACAATGTCCTGCCATTGCTTCGTCGATCGAGTTGTCGATTACTTCGTAAACTAAGTGATGCAATCCCCTGTGTCCCGTGTCACCGATGTACATTCCCGGACGTTTTCGAACAGCTTCTAAACCTTTTAAGACTTTAATATTACTAGCGCCGTAATTTTCCATTTAAAACTCCATAACTATTTTTGCATAGTTTGCATAATTAAGGCTATTTTATCTAAATTTTTATAAAAGTTATGTTGCGTGGCTTTGATAAAGAGAAAATTAGAGGATCTTTACCCCAAAAGGGGGAGAAAATGTAAAGAAATCGTTAAATGACGATCGGCATAACAACCGTTTTAAAGTTGTTGTCTATTAACACAAAAGGAAGGTTTCCTTCGTTTAGTCCGATTATAAATTCCGAAGATTGGATGGAGTTTAAAAAATCCAAAAGATAACGACTGTTTATGGCAATCGTAAAAGGTTCGGCAAAATTTGTGTTGTATTCTATTTCTGTTTTTGCTTCGATATTGTCATCGCTTAATGATTCAAAAGAGATGTGATGCGGTGTAAAAATAATTTTTAAATCGCTTGAAATAGTCGTAATCTGTTTAATAGATTCGATCATAAGCGCTTTAGGCAGAAGAAGTTGTTTTGAAACCTCTTTTGGGATAATTCTTGAATATTCGGGAAATTTTCCGTTGATAAGTTTTGTAAAGAAGGTGTATTGCTCGGAGATAATAATAAGATTTGTCTCGTCGTAGTAAAGTTCGATGTCGTTAAAAAAGAGTTTCTGGATCTCTATAATCGCTTTTTTAGGAAGGATAATAGAGAGTTCGCTTTCGCTTTGATTTGCAATGCTTACGACTGCCAATCTTCTAGTATCGGTAGAAGCGAAATTTATAATATCTTTTTTGATATCTATTAAAGCACCGTTGAGCTCAAATTTGGGATTGTTCGTATCGATAGCAGGGGTGATCTTTTTTAACGATTCGATAAGGGATTGAGAATTGATCGAGATACGGGATTTATTTTCGTGTGTCGGGAATTTGGGGAACTCCGTATTGGCAAATGTAGGTAGTTTAAATTTAGAGTGTGCTTGAGAGATATAAAGCATATCGTTTTTTACTTCTAAATGAATCTCCCCCTCTTTGAGTATTTTTACGATATCTAAAAGCTTTTTACCGTTTGCGGTTGCCGTACCTTCTTGGTGTATAGTTACGTTTGTTGTTTTAACGGTAAACCCTATTTCGTAATCGGTAGCTTTGAGTGTTAGTTCCGAATTTCTTGCATCGAAGAAAACATGCGAGGTGATTTGAGACGTATCTTTTTTTTCTAAAAAAGGACCGGCATGGATCAGAATGTTCTCTAGGATAGATTTAGATATTACAATTTTCATATAAATCCCTCTTTATATTATTATAATTTTTAGTAGTTAGTAGTAATACGGCGTGATAATGTGAATAACAACCAAACGAGCCTATTTTACGAAACTTTCAAGTGTGACAAAGCCGAAGCGAGCTATTCACACTTGTTCACTTTTATGATTATATCTTTTTTACCTCTATTTTTCTATGAATTTTTTTAAGAAGAGGTTATCTTATTGGTCAATTCGGAGATTTTTGTTTTAAAATCTTCGTCGTTTTCGATGAGTTCATTGATTTTTTTGATCGTATGGCTGATTGCGGTGTGATCTTTCATACCGAAATACTGTGCAAGTTGCGGCATGGTGTTTTGGGTGAGTTCGCGGCAAAGGTAGATAGCGATTCTACGCGCATATACGAGATTTTGGCTTCTGCTTTTGGAGCGAATTTCGCTGGGTTTGACGTTGAGATCTTTTGCGACGCTTTGGGTGATCGTATCGAGCGTGAGATTGGCGCGATTCTCTTGGAGTTGGTCTTTGAGAACGTTTTTTGTAAAGCTTAAATCTATATCGACATGCATCAACTGTGAATAGGCATGGAGTTTGGAGAGGATACCCTCTATCTCACGTACGTTGCTTTCGATAACGGTTGCTATATAGTTTACGATATCTTTGGAGAGTTTGACTTTGTTAATCTCGCATTTCTTTTCGATAATAGCGATTTTTGTCTCAAGTTCGGGTGGTTGAATGTCGGCAACAAGACCCCATTCAAAGCGACTTTGAAGACGTTTTTCGAGTCCGCCAATTTTTTTTGGATGTTTGTCGGCGGTTAAAATGATCTGTTTGCCGGCTCCCTTAAGTGCTTCAAAAGTGTGGAAAAACTCCTCTTGTATCCCCTCTTTATTGCTTAAAAATTGGATATCGTCGATAAGAAGCACGTCGCATTTACGGTATTTTTCTTGAAATCGCTCCATAGTTTTGTTACGTACGTTACGGATAAAATCGTTCAAAAACTGCTCAACCGTGGTGTAGATAACGCTTTTGCCTTGGTTTTGAAAAACGTTTCCTGCCGCTTGCATCAGGTGGGTTTTGCCAAGCCCGACCCCTCCGTAGATAAAGAGCGGATTGTACACCTTGCCTGCATTTTCGCTTACGCTTTTTACCGCCGCGTAGGCAAACTGGTTCGAGCCGCCCACCATAAAGTTATCGAAAGTGTGGGAGGGGTTTAAAAGGGAATGTTGTACTTTTTGTTCCGTTTTTTGTTTGGTCTTAACACTTGTTACTTCGTTTTTAAGAGAGATCGTGACACTTACTTTCGATCCCGTTTTTACTTCGAAGAGATGAGCTATTTTTTCGGTGTATTTACTTTTGATCCAGTTGGCGATCAGCGCATTGGGTGCATAAAAAACCGCCAAGTCGCTTGTCGATTTTTTTACGTCGTAAGAAAGTTGTTTGATATACCTGTTGTATTCGACTTCCGTAATCTCGTTTTTGAGTGCTGCGAGCACCTCTTGCCCTATATTCACATTGTGACCTTATTTTGTAGTAATATGTGAATAGTAACAAGAAGTTCCATAAAAAAGGGTTAAAACTGTGTGAATAAAGAGGAACGCGTTCGTGTGAATAACTTTTAAATCTATGGCATGTGCGAAGAATTTGTATATAATTTGCAAAAACTTTTAGTCGACGGAGCATTATGGTAATTTTGGGGATAGATCCGGGGACGCGCAACATGGGATATGCTCTGATTTCACTCGAAAACGGTAAAATCTCTTTGATTGAAGCGGGGCTTATTAAAATGAAAGCGGAAGACCTGCAGTTTCAAATTCCTCAAATGGTAGAGGCACTAGAGAATATTTTTAAAAACCATAAAATAGACGAAGTGGCGCTTGAGGATATTTTTTATGCACACAACCCTGCTACGACGATAAAACTTGCCCAATTTCGGGGTGCGATAATGCTTAAACTTTTACAGGAGTTCGGGCAGTTTCACGAATACACCGCGCTTCAAGTGAAAAAGTCGCTTACGGGTAAAGCCAAAGCGGCAAAAGAGCAGGTAGCGTTTATGGTCAAGCGTCTTTTAAATATCAAAGGGGAGATTAAACCTTTGGATATAACCGATGCGATGGCGGTTGCAATCACCCATTCCCAAAGAGTTAGGTTAAAATAGATTTTATCTGTTTTTGGTTATATTGAGAGAGATTTTAGGGATATTTTGGAGTAAGCGTGAATATTTGTCATCTATACCGTAACAAATCGACCTCTACGCTGATCCAAGAGATTCTGCCCCGTTTAAAAGGGAGCGAGTCGTTTGCGATCGACAGCTTGGAGTCGCTCAAAGAGTACGATGCGTATATCGTAGAGATAGATAAGCTTGATGAAAACACAAAAGCGCAACTGCTTCGTTTTTTGCAAAGCGAGCCTCCGAAATTGCTCTATTTTTTAGTCGGCAGTACGTGCGATCTCTCTATTCTTAAACTGGCACTCGAAGTAAAAGCAAAGTCGCTTATCACATCCTCCCAAGACCCAAAAACCGTTCTTTCTCAAATCCAAGAGGATTACCAAAATTTTCAAATAAGCGATCTTAAATACAAACTCGGCAGAGCCTCTTTCGAATCTCTTCTTTTTTTGTTTTTTAAAGACAAAGAACTTCTTTACGTGAGCGAAAAACTTTTAAAAGAGTTTGCTTACGGGAATATTCTCGAGGTCAAAGAGAAGTTGCTGCCGCAAATCGCTCTTGAGGAGCTTTTTGACAAAAACGTCGTTTCCGAGAAAACCGTTCTCAACCAAAACATTCAAACGACCGCCTACCATGCCAGAAGCCTCTCGACATCCGAAAACAACGAAACGATTATTTTTTTAGACCCTTTTAAAAAAGAGACCCGTCTCGTCGATAAGATGAGTTTTATCTCCAATCGGCTCAGTTTTATAGAGTTTTTAAAAGATAGACTGGCGCAATCGAGCGTTTCTCAAGCGCATATTTCGCTGATAACCCTTCATATTGAAAATGTTTCTAAATTACGCGAAAATCTCACCGAACTCGAACTTGAAGAGATGATAAAAGATTTCCTGCTTCAAGTGGAGATGATGCTAGAGGGGAAAGTTGCGTTTGCCCAGTATAATCAAAATTTTTACGTCGCACTGTTTGAAAATATAGAGTTTGAAGCGCTAAAGAAAAAAGCAAATCAATTCAATCTGGAAATTACGGGATATTTAAATAAACAAAAATATGTTCCTTTGCTGGGGATATTTGCATTTGATTTGAATAACCAAACGCTTAATTTCGCACTCACGATGCTTGAGAAGTTAGTCCGCAGAGAACTCAAACAAGAGGACGTAAAAGGTACTAACATAGAGTTTATAACTAACATCCAAGAAAGTATGGATGAGAGGGAGATAATATATAATCTTCTCGAATCTGTTTTTACGAACGGTTCCGATATCAAACTTTTAAATTTTTACAAAGGGTTGTGTATCAACACCTCCGCAAAAATTATAAAAACAAAAAACGAAGACGTTTACGTGCAGTTTGAGCATCTTCAAGGGCTTGTAATGAAGGTCGAGGGGCAAACGGTGCTGCAATCTTCACGTTTCTCGAAGGATATTCAAGCAACAATCAAACATTTAAGCTTAGAGAAAAAAATAGCCATGCTGACCAACTTTAAAATGCTGGATACAAGTGCCAATGCCAGAAAATACTCACGCGTTACTACATCGTCAAAAACGTTAGTGGTGCTCTCTTATAAAGGCGCTACGCTTAACGGAGAGGTATTTGATATCTCCGTCACCTCTATAGCGATCGACGTCATCTATGCAAAACTTTTCGATCTTATAGAGGATCAAACGGTGCAGCTTACGTTTATTCTTCCCTCAACCGCTGCAACGGACGGATTTATTCGGATCAAAACCTATGCGAAAGTTGTTTATCAAAGCTGTCAGGAAAAAACCTGCAAGATCGTATGCGAGTTTGTAAAAGACGAAAGCTTGGAATCGATTTTGATGGAGTATGTTTATAACAGACAAAAAGAGATTATTACCGAACTTAAAATGATTTCAAAAAACAGTGCTCTTTAGAGATCACTCTTAATTCCTTGGCATGTGGTATTTCTAAAACGAACTTGTTATAATTGCGCAAAAAAGGAATAACATGTCGCATTTTAATAACGTAAACGTAAAAAAAGAGGCAAATATCTACTTTGACGGTAAGGTTACGAGCCGTACGGTAGAGTTTAACGACGGAACTAGAAAAACGTTGGGGATAATGCTTCCGGGCGAGTACACGTTTAGTACGGCGGAAAAAGAGATTATGGATATATTTTCGGGGGAGTTTGAATTAAAACTGCCTAACGAAACGGCGTTTGTTACGATGAGCGGACCTTGCTCGTTTGAAGTGGATGCTAACAGCGCTTTTGATATAAAAGTAAACAAAGTTACCGATTATTGCTGCTCTTATTTGTAAAAAGAGGGACGCAAGTAAGTAGAATTTCTACTTACTTGTAAAAGATTTGATTCTTTCTGCCATGCCGAAATCAGGATGGTCTTGAGGATTTAATACGGCTTGAGCTACCGTGTTATTGTCGTTATTGATAACAATCGGCGCCAAGAAATTGATAGCAGACTCTTCAAGCGGCTTTTGGATGACAACGATGTTATACACGCTGCACTTTGATTTGTCGTTTATCTCCAAAAGTGCTTTGACGTCGCTTGGTACGTCGAACGAATACTCTCTGAGTACATAGGGATTGACGATCGTAAACGATATCTTCTCGTTATCTGCATCTTGCATCGTAGAGAACAACTCGTCGATTTCGACAATTTTCACCCTTTTTGTATTCTCAAAACCTAAAATATCTTTTTTCACTTCGTAGACCATAATATCTCCTTTGGCATGGTTTTTAAAAGACACCTTCTTTGTATTTCAAGTCACTTGAAATCACGTAGCATGTGGCGTTTTTCAAACTTGAAATATTATAGCACGTATCGGTTGCAAAAGCAATCATCCCATCTTCGCTTAAAAGGGAAATCCCTTCGCTTAGATTTGCGAGGTGAAGTTTGTCGTTTTCCAAGAGTTTTGCATCGTGAATCGTGCTGAATTCCAAATCGACGTTGATCCAGTCGTAGTCTCTTGCTGCATCTTGTGCGGCAAGGGAGATAACTATCTGTTGCGGGGAAACGACGTTGATGCAGCGGAGTTCGCCGTTTTTAAACAAATCGAACCTTTTTAAAAAAGCACTAAATTCGCTCGGCTGCAAGGGTCTCATATTATTGACACCCTACGCATTCCATCGATCTGTCCTCGACGTCGCTTGCCATCTCGGGGGATTGAGAGCGGAGATAGTAGGTCGATTTGAGCCCAAGTTTCCATGCCAACATATATATCTCGTTGAGATATTTTCCGCTTGCTTTGTCGAGGGTGATGAAAATATTGAGACTTTGCCCTTGGTCGATCCATTTTTGTCTGATTGCCGCCGCTTTGATAAGGATGCGTTGGTCAAGATCGTATGCAGGGGTGTAATACGCCCATGTATCGGGAGAAAGGTTAGGTACCACTACGGGGATAAGACCCGAAAGGTTCTCTTCGAACCATTTGCGTTTAAATACGGGCTCGATAGCCTGTGTGGTTCCCGTGAGAATAGAGATAGAGCTCGTCGGTGCTATCGCCATCAAATACCCGTTTCTCATCCCTTGTTGTTTTACTTTCGTGCGAAGTTCGTCCCACTCGTAGGATGATGCAAACAAACCGCCGCGATCGACGAGTTTAACTACTTCGGCGGAGGCATGATCCATAGGGAGAATCCCTTTGCTCCATTTAGAGCCTGCATACTCGGGGTAGCTTCCTTTCTCTTTTGCAATATCCGAAGAGGCGGAGATAGCGTTAAAGCTGATGGCTTCCATCACTTCATCTATTTTATCAAAATGCTCTTGGCTTCCCCATGATATACCCAGCTCCGCCAGCATTTGCGCTTCACCCATAACACCCAAACCGATCGAGCGGCTTTTCATGTTCGTGCGTTTTACTTTTTCGATCGGATAAAAGTTAAGATCGATCACGTTATCAAGCGCGCGGATGGCAACGGGAACGATACGGTCGATATCCTCTTTGGTGTTGATGCGGGAGAGGTTAACCGAAGCAAGGTTACAAACAGCCGTGGCTCCGTCGATCTTCTCTTTTTCGACAACGTAAATTTGGCGCCCGCCCAAAGAGTCGAGTGCGGTTACTTTTTTAGCGGGTTTGGTTACGCCGCTGTCAACCGTGATGATCTCCTCCTCTTCATAACTAACGCTTTCTCCGTTTTCAAAAATAAACTTGATCTTATAACGGTTAGGCTCGGTGTTTTGAAAAATCTCCGTACAAAGGTTTGAGCTTCGTATAACACCGTAATGGTCGTTAGGGTTTGCTTTGTTAGCGTTGTCTTTAAAACATAAAAACGGCGAACCCGTCTCAAAGTAAGAAGTGAGGATTTTTTTCCACAAATCTTTCGCTTTAACCTTCTCTTTGATAAGTTTTTCGTTTTGTTCGAGTTCTAAATAGCGCTTTTTAAACGCTTCTCCGTGGAGCGTAGTAAGTTCGGAGCAATCGTAAGGATCAAAAAGCGTCCAAATCGCATCCTCTTGTACGCGCTGCATAAAGAGATCGTTGAGCCAAAGTGCAGGGAAAAGATCGTGCGCACGGCGGCGCTCTTCACCCGAGTTTTTCTTGAGATCCAAAAAGTCATTGACGTCGATGTGCCACGGTTCAAGATAAACGGCGATTGCCCCTTTTCTCGTGCCGAGCTGATCGACTGCAATAGCGATATCGTTTGTTATTTTCAAAAACGGTACCGTTCCCCCCGCGGCATTTTTGTGCCCGTCGATGTAGGAGCCCATGGAGCGAACAAGCGTCCAATCCCAGCCTATACCGCCGCCGAACTTGGAAAGCATCGCCATCTCTTTATAGGCATCGAAAATCCCTTCGATATTGTCGGGGGTCGAACCTATGTAGCATGAGCTAAGTTGATGGCGCGTCGTTCTTGCATTGGAGAGGGTCGGCGTGGCAAGCATCACTTCAAATTGCGAGATCATATCGTAGAACTTGATCGCCCACTCTTCGCGGTTCTCTTCACGTTGCGCCAAAAACATCGCGATTGCCATAAACATATGTTGGGGCAACTCTATCGGGTCGGAGTTTCTGTCTTTGATAAGATAGCGATCGTAAAGCGTTTTTACCCCTAGGTAATTAAAGAGCATATCGCGTTCGGGTTTGATATGTT
>JAQUCZ010000100.1 GCA_028685945.1 Sulfurimonadaceae bacterium
GATGTGTCGGCTCATATACTTTGTATCTACTTCTTCCCATCACTTATTTTATCGATATTGAACTTATAGGTTTGTTGACATTTGGTCTGCATTCCATATCAGGAGATATGGAACGAGCAAAGTCTTTTTAAACTGTTTTTTTGTCGGAAATAGGTGCGAAAGTTCAGATCCTTAAGATTCTCTGCCCCGATACTCTCGATCTCTTTTTGGGTTATCACCTCGACCGTGGCAGCAACCCCGTCGATACTCTTTTGTGTTTTTGTCGCTACGCTAATCTGCTCTAAGCGCATCTGCTCTTGTGCTAAGAGGTGGGATGCAAGCAGCGTCACTGCCACTAGTGATAAACGTGTTGCTTTCAATTTGATTCCTTATTATGATAATAATTATTAAGTGCAATAGTAGTGAAACGCCTCTTAAAGAAACTTTAAAACCAATAACAATTATCATAATAAATTTTTAAAGATATTTTCCCTATAATTGCGACTTGATTTACATCAATGATAGTAACTATCAAAATAGATACAATAACACACATGCCATATATAAGGACACTTACATGCCAAGGTTTTTACTCCCGTTTTTACTTGCAACCTCCCTCTTTGCCGCAGACAAGCTCGATAAGATAGTCATTGCAGGTCCTTTTGCTTCGGTAAGCCACCCCGTTTTAGAGATGATAGAGCGAGGGGCTCTAAGCGATGTTGCCTCCAAAGTAGAGTTCGTGCTTTGGAAAAACCCCGACGAACTGCGTGCAATGATCTTGCAAAAAAGCGTCGATTTTGTCGCTATCCCTACAAACACTGCGGCGATTTTGCACAACAAAGGGGTCGATATAGAACTCTTGAATGTTTCGATTTGGGGAATTTTGGGGATGATAAGCCGCGATAATTCGCTCAAATCTCTCCAAGAGTACAAGGGCAAAACTATCGCGCTTCCTTTTCGTGCCGACATGCCAGATTTACTGTTTATACGCTTGTTAAAAGAGCAAGGGCTTGACCCGAAAAAAGATTTCAAACTCCACTACGTCGCTTCCCCCATCGATGCGATGCAGATGCTCATTATGCGCCGCGTCGATCATGCTCTTTTAGCCGAGCCTGCGATCTCTATGGCGCTGCGCAAAACAAAATCGTTCCCCGTAAGCGTCATAGCGCCCGATCTCTACCGAAGCGTCGATTTGCAGCAGGAGTGGGCGAAGGTGTTTAGCACAAGTGCCGATGTTCCCCAAGCAGGGATGGCGGCAATCGGCGAGATACGCAAAAATTCCCATGCCGTAAAACGCTTTTTGGAGGAGTACGAAAAATCGCTGCTTGCTTATAAAAACAACCCAAAAGAGAGTGCAAAAATCGTCGTAAAAACCCTCGATATGCTCCAAGAGGAGGCTTTGGTCGACTCTGTGGGGCATGTTAATCTTCAAAGCGTGCGCGCCCTACATGCCAAAGAAAAATTAGAGTTTTTTTATCAAATTCTCTTGGAAGAGGAACCCAAAAGTATAGGTGGCAAACTCCCAGATGCAAGCTTTTACGGGGGAGCACACTAAGTGAAGTTTTTGTTTAAAATTCTCAAAGATTTTCCTCTGTATCTTTGGAGCGGCTGGGGTGCTATAGGCTCTATCTTTTTGTTTATCGCGCTGTGGGATGCGGGGCACCAGTACTACGGTAGCCTCGTTCTCCCCTCACCGCTTGAGACTTTTACAACCCTTCTTGGCATGTTGCAAGATAAAGAGATGCAAGAGGCTATCCAAACAACCCTGACACGCGCGGGAATCGGGTTTGGAATTGCCGTGATTTTAGGAACCTCTCTAGGGCTTTTGGCAGGTTTTTTTATGACCGCTTCGATGATGAGTCGTCCGATTGTAACTATTTTAGTGGGGATGCCTCCTATCGTGTGGATTGTGTTGGCGATGATTTGGTTTGGCATGGGGGATGAAACGGTCGTATTTACCGTTGTCGTCGCCTCGTTTCCCATCGTATTTGTCGGTTCGCTTCAGGGAACGCGCACGCTTGACGGGGATCTCAGCGAAATGGCACGCAGCTTTGCTCTGCCGTGGCATATGAAGTTTTTCGACGTCTATTTTCCCCATATCTTCTCTTACGTCTTCCCCGCGTGGGTCGCTGCTCTTGGCATGGCATGGAAAATCGTGATTATGGCGGAACTTTTGGCAACGAGCGACGGTTTAGGAGCCTCTTTGGCAGTAGCACGCAGCCAACTTGACACGGCGGGTGCGCTTGCGTTGGTAGTGATTATGATTGCCTCTCTTTTGTTTATAGAGTACGTGATTTTAGAGCCGATAAAACGGGAGGTGGAACTGTGGAGAAGTTAGAGGTTGCGGGGCTTACCCATCACTTCGGTTTTACGAAGATTTTAGAAAATATCAACTTTACACTTCAAAAAGGGGAAGTGCTCTCTATCGTCGGACCAAGCGGCGGGGGTAAAACGACCCTTTTGCACCTTTGTGCCGATCTTTTGGATGTCACCGAAGGGCGCGTGCACAACACGTTTGCCTCAAGCAGTTTTGCCTTTCAAGAGGCGCGCTTGCTCCCATGGAAAAACGTTCTTGACAACATTATGCTCGGTCTCTTGGCATGTGGTGAAAAAAGAGCGTCGGCACTCGAGAGGGCAAAAAAAATCGCCCTGCGATTCGGTTTAGAAGAGAGCGATTTTGAAAAATTCCCAAAAGACCTCAGCGGCGGGATGCGCCAAAGGGTAAGTTTTGCACGCGCTCTCGTAACCAAGCCTTCGCTTCTTTTTTTGGATGAGCCTTTTTCGGCACTCGATATTGGGCTTAAACGTGAATTGCAAAATATCCTCATCGAGATGATCGATAAAAAAGAGATAAGCATCCTTTTTATCACCCACGACCTTATGGAGGCAATACGTTTAAGTGATACGATTTTGCTTTTAAAAGCAGACCCGGGGCACATTGTAAAGGCGTTTACTTACAAGATGCCGCAAAAACAGCGAGACGACACTTTTGTTTATCAAGAGAGCGCAAAAATCTTACAAGATAGCGAGATAATCGCGACATTTGAACTGGAGCTAAAATGAGCCAAGAGAAGCTACATGCCACGAACCACTACCTCTACTACCCGGATGAAGAGAATATTCCGCCCTATTTAGCCTACGGTTTTCGCCCGATCTTTTTGCTTTTGGCTCCCTATATGATTCTCTCGATGTTGCTTTGGATTCTCGCTTTTAGTGGAGTTATTCCCTTTTTTAGCGACGATATTTTGGTATGGCATGTGTATGAGATGACCTTCGGTATCCTCACGGCGGGGGCTTTGGCGTTTTTAACCACGGGGTTGCCCGAACTTTTTCCGGGGATGGTGCCTTTTGTGGGAAAACGGCTCAAATATATCGTCTTACTTTGGGTAGCGGGGCGCGTGAGCTTTTGGTTTATAGATTTTACGGGTGTTTTTGTCGCCGCATCGCTTAACCTCGCGATGCTAGGGTGGATTATCTATTTTGCCAAAGATACGGTATTTGACAAGCTTCAACGCCACGCCTCTTTGGGGTATGCACTTGCAGTTTTGTTTGGCTTGGAGGCGTGGTTCTTTGCTATCCAAGCTTCGCTCATCGAAGGGGATGCTATGGCTGTTTTAAAACTGAGCATCGGTGCGGTGGTTGTTTTGATTCTTTTGGCTTTGCGCCGCGTAAATATGGAAGCAATCAACGAACTGCTCGAAGATAAGGGAATTGATGCGGTTTATATATCACGTCCGCCTCTGACAAACTTTGCGATTTTTGCCGTCGCGCTTTTTAGTTTGGGGGAGTATTTTTTTCCGAACAACTCTACGACGGGATGGTTAGCTCTTGCTGCAGGAGCCGCACTTTTGGCAATTACGAACGATTATAACGTTAAAGACGGCTTTATTTTAAATCAGCCCTACGTACTCTATCTCGGCTCTATTTATCTCTTTTTGGCTTTAGGATACGCTTTTATCGGATGGGATATTCTAACCGCGCAAGGGGTACATGCCAACCATTTGCGCCACCTCATTACTGCAGGGGGAATCGGGCTGAGTTATCTGATGGTGATGCTAATCATCGGTTGGATTCATACAGGGAGACATTTGACGTCCAATCTTGCTACACATGCCATGGTTCTTAGCATCATTTTTGCAGTGCTATGTCGTGTCGGTATCGTTTGGTTTGAGGCACATGCCATGGTACTGTATGCTCTTTCCGCACTCTTTTGGTGTACGGCATTTGGGCTTTATATAAAACAGTTTATGCCGTTTTTGCTTGCCCCTAGAGCGGACGGGGTGAAGGGGTGAGACAACATAATCTTTTTGTGTATGCAATCGTAGTGTATAAAAGTTTCTCTTGAAGCAATCGAGTTAATACACCTCGTCGTGCGTGCCGATATCGATGGGAATGATCTCTTTGTCTATAATGATAAAATCGATCACGACTCTATAGTGCATCGTAATCGAAACGGAGTAATATTCTTGCAATTTGCCTTGAAATTTATGTAGTCGCAACGAGGGATGGTGAGGGTCTATCTCCAAAATCTCTATCGCTTTTTCGTAGCGGTGCAACACGTCGGGGTGTTTTTTTATAAACTTTTTTAGCTTTTTAAAATAGGTATCGGTTTGAATGATTTTATAAGGCATCTCTTAATTCTTTTAGATGCTCTTGTGCACTTTGTGTTTTGTAGTTGCCGTTTTTTATATCTTGCATTGCCTTTAAATGGGCAAGTTCCAGTTCGTTTTCACGAAACTCTTTATAGCGCTCTATATCGAGGACGACATATTTGTTTTTTCCTCGTACGTTGATCACCAGTTCGTCAAATTGCTGCAGAAGTTTTTCAAAAATGCCGACCCCTTTTGTTTTCACCTCGTTCGCCGAAATCATCATAATCGTATCCTTAAAAGTACTTTTAAGCGTATTATGGCAAGTTTTTTACAACTGCGTTCTCACAATTTGCACTCGATAATTTTTTAGCATCTTTCAGTGCTGACTTACTATAAAGTATTTTATACTCTACCATTCAACATCGTCACTAAACTCACTGTCATCTGCGTTCATTGATTCTTGGATTGAAGAAGCCATGTTTGGTATAGAGTTTAAATAGAGTGTTTCTTCTATTGCTTTCCAGTCTTCCTCTGAAAGCATGACCACATTGTTTCTTTTTCCTGTAATAAGCACCGGCTCATGAGTTAGTGCTGTTTCATCCATTACATTGTAAATGTCTGCTCTAACTTGACTTACCGACATAACTTTTATCATAGATAACCCTTTCAGTTCATTTCACACATTGTACTGAATAACGTACGCTTTGCAAAGATGCAATGTGATAATTTTTAAGACAA
>JAQUCZ010000101.1 GCA_028685945.1 Sulfurimonadaceae bacterium
GCGTTACGGAGATTCTGGGGTTGTGGCATGTAGCACACTGTACCTTTACGCCGTTGAGGCTTTTTCTTGTTTTACGGCTAACGTATTCCGTAGTTGCACGCAGATACTCGTCTTTATCGTAATGGGACTTTGCATGCCAAGACTCTTCCCAATCTTTTACGATATGAATGTGACACGCTTTACATTTTTCGGAGTCGGCAAACCGCTCACCCACCTCAACCGGCTTTGCTCCAAAAAGAAACGTCAAAGACAAACATGCTAAAAAAACTACTCTCATACTTTTTCTCCTCTTTTTTTATCAAGCCACACCATCAAACCCTTTTGTGCATGAAGTCTGTTCTCTGCCTCGTCAAAAACGATATCGGCATGTGCTTCAAGCACCGACTCGCTCACCTCTTGACCTCGGTACGCAGGGAGACAATGAAGGAATTTTGCGTTTTTCTTCGCCAAACACATCATCAAATCATCCACCATATAACCTGCAAATGCTTTAACACGCTCCTCTTTTTCATCCTATTGCCACATCGAAGCCCATGTGTCGGTCGTGACGATCGTAGCCCCTTGTATCGCTTCTTTAGGGTCGTTGGAGACCTTAATCACCGCGCCGCTCTCTTTTGCCATACGCAGTGCATCGCTTAGAACCTCGCTTGCAACCTCGTACCCCTTGGGGGTTGCAATACGCAGTTCAAAACCGAGTTTAGCGGCAAGCATAAGCCACGAATGGGTCATGTTGTTTCCGTCTCCCACGTACGCTACTACAGCGTCTTTTTCGATGCCGTACTCTACCATCGTCATATAATCCGCCAAAAGCTGCACGGGGTGGTAAGTATCGGTAAGTCCGTTAATAACGGGAACTTTGGAGTAAGAAGCAAACTCTTCGAGTTTGGCATGTTCAAACGTGCGAATCATAACCATGTCGCACATGCTCGAAATTACACGCGCCGTATCTTTTACGGGTTCGCCGCGCCCGAGATGGATGTCGCGGTTGGAGAGAAAAAGCGCATGCCCGCCGAGCTGGTACATCCCGACCTCAAAACTCACGCGCGTGCGTGTAGAACTTTTTTCAAAGATCATCGCCAAGGTTTTATTTTTAAGCTCATGCTTGAGCACTCCGGCTTTTAAATCTTTCTTGATCGCCAAACCTAAATCGATTATCTCCAAGATCTCCTCTTTCGTGAAATCTCTTAATGTTAAAAAGTGTCTCAATCTATTTCCTAAATTTTTATTGGTAGCTATTTTAATATAGTTTTCTTTAATTAAGCAAAAACTATTTGTTTTTCATCAGACTTCTTTGCTTCCTAAGAAGCAAAAGCTTTAGTCGCCTACAGAAAAAAATTTAGTTTTTTTCTGCATCAGGCTTTAGCCTAGATGCGGCGCAAGCATAGCTTAACGGACTTGTTCGTTAAGCGCTTAACATTGTAGTAGTTTTGCAACCTCTTTGGCATGGTAGGAGATAATAATATCCGCACCCGCACGCTTAAACCCGATCATCGTCTCCATAACGACGCGCTCGTAATCGATCAGATTGTTCACCCCTGCAAATTTGAGCATCGCATACTCCCCGCTGACGTTATACACCGCCAGAGGGAGCGTCGTGTTGTCTTTGATCTCACGGACGATATCAAGGTACGCCAAAGCAGGCTTTACCATCAAAATATCCGCACCCTGCGCTTCATCGGCAATACTCTCTGCGATCGCTTCACGGCGGTTTGCAGGATCCATCTGATACGATGCACGATCGCCGAAACTAGGGGTAGATTCCGCCACGTCGCGGAAAGGTCCGTAGTAACCGCTGGCAAATTTGGTCGAATAACTCATAATCGGCATATTCTCATACCCTGCACTATCAAGCGCTTCTCGAAGCGTTGCGATAATGCCGTCCATCATCCCCGAAGGGGCTATCATATCCGCACCCGCCTTGGCATGTACGATCGCTTGCTGCGCCGAGATTTTAAGCGTCGCATCGTTATGCACCGTTTCGTGTTTATGGTCTAAAATGCCGCAATGACCGTGATCGGTGTATTCGCAAAAACACAGATCGGTTACGACAAACATCTCGGGATGCTCTTTTTTAATCGCTTTGATCGTCGTTGCTATAATCCCGTGATCGCACAGTGCATCGGAACCTACCGAGTCTTTAACGTCGGGGATACCAAAAAGGATAATCGCGTAGATTCCCAGTGTTTTAAGCTCTTGGCACTCTTTTAAAATTTCGTCGATGCTCATCTGATACACCCCCGGCATAGACGCGACTTCGGTTTTGATCCCCTCTCCGCTGCGTACGAAAAGCGGATAGATAAAATCATTTACACTTATAGTTGTTTCACGCGTAAGTGCGCGCAGATGCTTATTTAAACGAGTTCTTCGAAATCTTTGGAACATACTCAACCTTTTTTTGATATAATCATTTTTTTTAAAATATTACCCTTTTAAAGTTTAAACAAATGAATATAGAAATTTCTCAAATCGCAAACCTCCCTTCAAAATTCGGTACTTTTAAGGTAAAGGCCTTTAAAGAGGGGATCAAAGAGCATCTTGCTATCTACACCGAAACCCTCCCTCAAACTCCCCTCGTGCGTATCCATTCGGAGTGTTTGACGGGGGACGCGTTAGGAAGTCTTAAATGTGATTGCGGCGATCAGCTTGCCTATGCGCTGCGCCTTATCGCCAAAGAAGGGGGCATGGTGATCTACCTGCGCCAAGAGGGAAGAAACATCGGTCTCTTAAACAAAATAAACGCCTACGCTTTACAAGATAAAGGTTTTAACACCATAGAAGCCAACCACCAGTTGGGATTCGCCGCCGATGAGAGAACCTACGAGATCGTCACGTTTATTTTGCACCATTTCGGCATCGAAAAAATCAAACTTTTAACGAATAATCCGAAAAAAATAGATACGATCGAAGACGTAGAAGTGGTAGAGAGGATCCCCATCATTATGGAAACAAATCCCCATAACGAAGGGTATATCAAAGTGAAAAAAGAGGGTATGGGGCACCTTTTTTAAAGGCTACTGCCCCTCAAACCGCTTCTATTTCTCGGCTACGGGAAAATTAGTGGAACTTGGAATCTTGCAGCGCATTGATACGGCGCTCGCAAGAGCTCATCACACGTAAAAGTTCGTTGCTAAACTCTACGAGCTCGCGGTAGTACACCTTGGCTTTTTCCACCTCTAGGGGGCTTACTTTGTTTTCCCCGCGAATCTTTGCAAAAATCCCCTTCTTCTCCTCTTTAAAGAATATAAGGTAGATTTTATAGTACTGCTCGTGCCATCTGGCATGAAAACTCTCTAAACTATAATAAAATTGGGAACCTAAAACCTCGCGCAGATGCTTCTCGTGGGAATAGAGCCATTTTCCGTATTCGCACTCCCTTTTTGAAACGGTCGTCGGATCTTCGACGGCTTTTCCGTTTATAAGCAAGTCGATCTTCTTCATCTGCTCTTCGTGAAATGCTCTTGCTGTTTTTAATGATTCGAGTGTTTGTTGTTTCGTCATCTAAAATCACTTTTATAAATTTTGCAGATTATTACATAGCTTTAATAAAAATATTATATAATGACTCAAATCTTGAATATCAAGGAACAACAAATGCCAACGCCAATCAATGAACAAATACAACTTAGTACGAAAAAATATATCGTTTCTAAAACAGATGCCAAAGGGATCATCGAATACGGAAACGACTATTTCGTGGAAATCTCGGGTTATACCGAATCGGAACTTATCGGAAAGCCCCACAACATTATCCGCCATCCGGACATGCCGCGCGTCGTTTTTAAAATGATGTGGGATCGCATCAACAGAGGCAAAAATATTATGGCGGTCGTCAAAAACATGGCAAAAGACGGACGCTACTACTGGGTCGTGACCGAATTTGAACCTAAAATCGACCCGATCTCCAACGATATCATCTCCCACACCGCTTTTAGAAAAGCCGCACCCCAAAAGGCGATCGATACGATGGAGCCGATTTATCAAAAACTTTTAGAGATAGAAAAAGACGGGGGTATGGAAGCAAGCGAAAAATACCTACGCGGCTTTTTTGAAGAAAAACGCACGACGTACGACGAGTTTATGGACGGAGTCATAGGCAACACGGGACTCTTTAAAATATTTTTCAACACTATGAAAAAGCTTTTTTCCTAAACCCTCTTACTCCATCCTCAGAAAAAATAAGATAGAATATCCTTTTTACGAAGGACTTTCTATTGGATTTTAAAGCACAATTTGCCAAAGACGGCATCGTCGTTTCAGACACATTCTTTCACTACATACAAAAATATAAAGACCATCTTTTTAAATGGAATAAAATCCACAACCTCACGGGCGCCAAAGATGCAAAAACGATCGATCATTTTATCTACGACGCCGTGTATCCCGTATCTTTTTTACCCAAAGTAGACACGCTTATGGATATAGGTACGGGTGCAGGCTTTCCGGGGATGATCCTCGCTTTTGCTCTTCCAAATACCCGAGTTACCCTCGTCGAGCCTTTGGCGAAGCGGGCAAGTTTTTTGCAATTCATTAAAGCCGATCTGCATCTTGATAACGTCACCGTGGTAAAAAAAAGAGTCGAGGAAACGGAGCCGCAAATTTTTGATCTTATCACCTCGCGCGCCGTAACCGATACGACCATGCTTTTAGAGCTGAGCAAAAATTTTCGCGATGCGCACACGAAACTCCTTTTTTACAAAGGGGAGAAGGTGTTTGACGAAGTAGATAGCTCTCTTAAACACAAAATTATCCAAACGCACAACAGACACTACTTGCTTTTAGAAGAGGACTGATGTTACTAAAAATATTGCTTCTTGTAGGGGTTGTTGCCCTTGTTTATTTTATTTTTTTCAAGAAAAAGCCGTTAACGAACTCCTCGCAAAACGGGGATGATACGGGCGACGAGATGGTGGCATGCCATACTTGCGGCACCTACGTCACGCTAGAAGATGCCCTCCTCTCAAACGGCAAATACTACTGCTCGCAAGAGTGTCTGGTGCAACAAAAATGATACTTATAGGTCATAGATTTATCCCGAGTGAACCGCTGTACCATATCGGCGCTATCGACGCTATAGAGAAAACACCCCCTTCGAGCGTCGTTTATTTCGAGTTTAGCGAAGCAAACCTCGATATTATCGAGCATTGCCGTCTCAACGACGTCCCTTTTGCCTTGTACGCCGCAACCCTTACCGAGGCGGTCTACGCTTCCGCTTTAGGTGCGCTTTATATCGTTATCCCAAAAGAGCTTGCCAAAACAACCCAAAAAATCGCCGATGCTTACCTTTTCGATGCAAAAATTTTAGTCTC
>JAQUCZ010000102.1 GCA_028685945.1 Sulfurimonadaceae bacterium
TTTTTGCAGACGCATAAGATAGGTATAAAAAGCACTCGCCGCACCGATTGAATCTGCCGTATCGTTTACGACTAGGACAATATGGGAAGATTGTGCAATCTTTGCTACGATATCCATGCGCTCTTTCTTTTTTTTCGCGATTATACCCTTTATTTTCTGTTCATTTTATAAACATACGCAAGTACTTCCGCTACTGCCGCAAAGAGAGATTCGGGTATCGATCTGTCCACCTCGACCTCTGCATAAAGGCTTCGTGCTAAAGGGGGATTTTGCACGATATGCACGTTGTGTTCACGTGCTATTTTTTTTATCTGTAAGGCGATATGATCCATCCCTTTGGCGACCACGATGGGGGCATGCGATTTTTCCGCATCGTATTTTAGCGCGACGGCGTAATGGGTCGGGTTGGTAATCACCACGTCGGCTTGGGGCACTGCCGCCATCATCCTTTTGCGCGAAGCTTGCATCTGAATCTGGCGGATTTTGGATTTGACGAGAGGATCCCCCTCCATGTTTTTCATCTCGTCTTTGATCTCCTGCTTACTCATCTTAAGCCCGTCGAAATACTGCTTTCGTACGATAATAAGATCGATCATCGCAAAGACGAAAATAACCAAAAGCATCACAAAAGCGATAATAATCGCCTTGTCCCGCAGCCACTCCATCTGATCGCCCAAACCAAAAAGTGCTACCGTAGGCAACTCCATCGTAAAGAAAAAGAAAAAGACGAATCCAATCCCCAAAGCGGTAAAAGATTTCAGCGTTACCTTAATCCCCTCGATAATTTTTTTAAGAGAAAAAAGATTTTTTATCCCCTTAATTGGGTCTATTTTTTTCAGATCGGGGATCAACGCTTTTGTGGTGAATAAAAATCCAAATTGTGCCAAAGAGGCTAAAATACCCGCTATGGCAACCGAAAGTGCTACGGGAAGTACGATCAAAAAAACCTCCCGTGCAGTCACGAGAGCAATATCTATCATGGAAACTTTATCAAGCGGGGTGCCGATAAGGGAAAAATAGTAGCGAGAAAGCCATACGACGTGCTCGCTCATAAAAGGAAAAAGCATCAAAAACGCCAAAATGGCGACAAAAAGGGTTATCACCCCCGAGGTATCTTGCGATTTTGGAACATTCCCCTCTTTGCGGGCGTCCTCTATCTTCTTGGCGGTGGGTTCTTCGGTCTTTTCTAAATCATCTGCCAAGCGCTATCCCTATTATCGTATGGCATGTGCTATAACACATGCCATGAAATTTTCTAGTCCATTTTCATGGAAAGATCGATCCAATTTGCCTGATGCACGATTGAGCCGCTGCTGATCGCATCGACTCCCGTTTTTGCAACCGACTCGATAGTTTCAAGCGTTATATTGCCGCTGGCTTCCAAAAGAATATGGGGGTAGTTTTCGTTGCGGTAGCGTACCACCGCGGCGATCTGATCGGGGGTCATATTGTCGCACATTACGATATCGCACCCCGTAGACATCGCATACTGCGCCATCTCCACCGTTTCGGCTTCCACTTCGATCATCGTCGTAAAGGGGATGAGTCTTCTTGCTTTTTGGATGTAGGCTTTGAGATCTTTGATCGTTTTAAGGTGGGTATCTTTAATCATAAGCGCATCGTCAAGCCCCATGCGGTGGTTTACCGCACCCGCACATCGCGTAGCGTATTTCTCGAAAACTCTGAGGTTGGGTCTGGTTTTGCGCGTGTCCAAAAGGCGCACGTCGTACCCTTCGATAAGATGTAAAAATTTTCTTGTATTGGTTGCAATAGAGCTGGCATGTAAAAGGATATTCAAAAAAGTACGTTCGTTGCGCAAAAGCGTATGGGAGTCGCCGCGCAATCTTGCAAGCACCTCCCCCTCTACGAAACTCTCTCCGTCGCACTTTTCCCATGCCACTTCAAAACCTTCCGCTTCCGCCAAAACGTCCAAATACAAAACACCCGCCAAAACACCGTCCATTTTTGCAATAATTTTTGCACTCGCAGGAATACTCGGTTCCACAAGCGCATACAAATCCCCCCGTCCGACATCTTCGGCTAAAACGGATTGCACAAAATCTTTAATCATACTTTTCATAATGCCAACATTCTCTCTAATGCAATTTTTGCCCATTTTTGGGTTGTTTCGTCCACCTCGATCTCGTTGATGGGGTTCCCCTCTTCGATCGATTTAAGTGCCGTATAAAGATCCTCAAGCGTCGTTTCGTTCATTGTCGGGCACTCGGGTTTTGTAGAGGAGAGAACATAAGTATTTTTCGGGCGCAAACGATTTACCATGTTAAACTCCGTTCCCACCGCTACTTTTTGATCTTCGGGAAGCTCTTTGATATATTTGATAAGCTGCGAAGTCGATCCTACGAAATCGGAAGCATCGCACACGGCAGGATCGCATTCGGGATGGGTTGCGATCAATATACCCGGGTATTTGTTACGATAATACTCAATATCCTCGACGCTAAAGAGCTGATGCACCGAACAAAACCCGTCGTAACAGATAATATCTGCTTCTTTGGGATCGCCGCCCTGCCCGATAACCATAGATTTGAGTCCCATCTGGTTTGCGATATTTTGCCCCAAACATCTATCGGGAACGAAAAGGATCTTTTTCCCCTCTTTAAGCGCGCTGGTTATGATCTTTTTTGCATTCGAACTCGTACACACGAGTCCCCCCATCTCCCCTACTTTTGCTTTGACGTCTGCATTGGAGTTGATATAGGTAATAGGCAATATGTTACTTTTTGAAACTCCGTTTGCTTCCAAAAAGGCAATCGACTGATCGTAGTAGATTCCGTCGATCATTTTTGCCATGGCACAACATGCCAACTTCGGCATCACCACCCTTTTTTTAGGGGAGAGCACTTTAACGCTTTGTCCCATAAAACCGACGCCGCAAAACACGACAAACTCCGAATCGTCGTCTTTCGTTCTTTGTGCAAGTTCAAGCGAATCTCCCGTGATATCCGCCATTTCAAACACTTCGTCTCTTTGATAAAAATGCGCTACGACCGTTACGCTAAGCTTCTCTTTTAATTCGCCGATTTTTGCTTTTAGTTCTTCATTCGTTAATTGCAAAAAGAGTCCTTTTTTAAAATTGCGTAATTATAGCAAAAAATGATTTTTACACCTTGGCATGTGGATATCTTTACCGTTTATGTGTAACTTTTTTACAAGATTTATATGGTTATAAACATACCTCAAGTAAAATTGCACAGATATTTTTTTAGGATACTAGATGGATTTTTTATTTAACACAAACGTTCAGTTTTATATAGCCGCTTACCTTATCGGGGGTATCCCTTTCGGACTTCTTTTGGCAAAGCAGTTTGCGGGTGTAAACATTAAAGAGAGCGGCTCTAAAAGCATCGGAGCAACGAATGTTTTACGCGTCGTCAAAGAAAACGATCCCAAACTCGCAAAAAAACTCGGTGCGGCTACGTTAGCGTTAGATGCGCTCAAAGGACTTTTTGTTTTAGTCGTAGCCTATTTTGCAGGGATGAGCGAGGCAACCTTATGGGGGATCGCCGTCTTGGCGGTTATCGGGCATTGTTTCTCTCCGTACTTGGGATTTGAAGGGGGCAAAGGGGTTGCAACGGGGATGGGCGTGATGATTTTCATGCTCCCCCTTGAGACCTTAATTGCCCTTGGCGTATGGGCGCTGGCGGCAAAAACGATCCGCATCTCTTCCCTCTCTTCGCTTACGGCACTTGCAGCACTTATGGTAGCAAGCTTTATAATACACCCGCAAATGGCACACGCACCGGTACTTTTAATAGGTTTTATTTTATTTTACAAACATATTCCTAATATAATCCGCCTTTTAAAAGGGGAAGAGAAGCGTGTCGTTTGATGCGAATCCACATAGAAAACCTAAAATTCCGATGCATTATCGGCGTTTTGGATTTTGAAAGAACCGCTCCTCAGGAGGTGATTCTCAACCTCACTCTCGATTATTCCTACGAGGGGACTTATATCAATTATGCAGAGGTGGTTGCACTTCTTAAAAATACCATGATCGAAAAACAATATCTTTTAATCGAAGATGCTCTTGTGGAGCTTGTTCCCCTTTTGCGATCCCGTTTTCCCCTTATCGAAAAATTGTTTCTCAAAATCACGAAACCCTCTATTTTAGCCGATTCTCAAGTGAGTGTAAGCACCTCCTTCCCGAGCGATTCTTAATTCTAAGTTAAACTTTTTTTAAAAAAAATTGAAAAAAACTTTAAACTTAGCTAAAAATATGTTATTATTCCGCGAAATAATCACTAGACAGGAAAAAATGAATGCGTATTCTCATTATAGAAGATGAAGTGACTCTCAACAAGATGCTTGCAGAAGGGCTTAAAGAGTTCGGTTACCAAAGTGACGTAGTCGAAACTCTCAAAGACGGCGAGTACTATCTTGATATAAGAAATTACGATTTAGTGTTAATGGATTGGATGCTGCCTGACGGAAACAGCGTCGATATTATCGGGGACATTAAATCAAAAACTCCAAAAACCGTCGTCGTGGTTCTTTCCGCAAGAGACGACAACGAAAGTGAAATCGAAGCCCTTCGCAGCGGTGCAGACGACTATATCCGCAAACCTTTCGACTTTGACGTTCTCATCGCGCGTCTTGAAGCGCGTTTACGTTTCGGCGGCAGCAATATTATCGAAATAGACGATTTAACGATCAATCCCGAAGAGGAAAAAATCATCTACAACAACCAAGAGATCGAACTCAAAGGGAAACCTTTCGAAGTTTTAACCCACCTTGCACGCCATCGCGATCAAATCGTATCCAAAGAGCAACTCCTCGATGCCATTTGGGAAGAACCCGAACTCGTTACGCCAAACGTAATCGAGGTTGCCATCAACCAAATCCGCCAAAAAATGGACAAACCTTTAGGGATCACGACGATCGAAACGGTACGCCGTCGCGGGTACCGTTTTTGTTTTCCAAAAGACGCCAATTAATTAATTTTATACATTTTATGAGCAAAACAAGCGAAGCGCTTTTTGCATAGCAAAAATGTTTCTTTAGTAAAGCCCATAAAATGGCAGGGACAGATGTCCCTACAACCCCCTGAAGCTACCCGCATCTTTCACGATGCGGGAGAAAAAGCTGATACAACACAGTTCAAAGCAATAGAGATAATCTCTCTACAACTTCTATCTTTCGATACCTTTGTACCATACTTTCATCTTTTTTAAAACTAAGTTATAATTCAGCCTATCTTTTATCGAGGTTATGGCATGTTTTCTAAAAGAAGTAT
>JAQUCZ010000103.1 GCA_028685945.1 Sulfurimonadaceae bacterium
CTTTGGCATGTGCGCGCTTTTGCAGAGTGTCGGCGGCACGATAGAGGCGGTAGTTGCAAGCACCTACAGCCCCATTTTAGAGCGCATCAAAGCGGAGCATGTTTTTGTAGGGGATCTTGAAGATGCGCAAAAACACTTTTGCAACGTCGATTTGGTCGTGGGAAATTTCCACGCGGAGAGGCTTTTGCATGAGGAGGATAAAAAGATCGCTTTGGTGCTGCGCGGCTACCCCAACTATGAAGAGCTGGGTAATGCGCTTAAAAGCGATATTCTTTACGAGGGGAGCACTTTGTTTTTGTTTGAGGTAGCCAATAAGCTTAGAGAAGTGAAGCAGCACCTTTGAAAAAATTAGGATTGTTTGGTAGGCAAGAGTTTTAAGTTCTCAAACGTTTGAAGTGTTAAAAGTTTTTTATCGTTTGTTAAAAAAATACTACATTCGCTTCTTAACGCACTTTGGAGGATCATTAAATCCTCAAAATCGTCAAAAATCGTATCGTGTAAGAAGCTTTTTTTCGCCAATATAAAATCACTATGAGCAAGATAAATCGGGGTGACTTCATCGCATAACATATCTATGGCATGTATGACGTCGTGAGGATTTGCTTTTTTCTTTTGGGTTAAAATATAGTAAAACGTTGTGATGAAATCACCTGAAAAATAAAACTCTTTCTTTGTATCGTCTTTATTTTGCATATACCAAAGAACCGTATCTTCGGATGTTGTTCGGGTGGTGTCAAGCAAATCTAAACAGATATTGGCGTCAAGAAAGATCTTCATATTTTTCCTTTTTCATCTCTTTAAAGTCCAAATTCCCCACTTTTTCGTCTAGTAAACCTATAAAGCTGCCGCTTCTTTTTGTAGCGCTTTGCTCGATGGTGTCCAAGATAGTCGGGTTTTTAACGATTGCCTGAAAATAGAGCTCAAGCGCTTCCGTCAGATTTTTGTGTTTGTGCTTTAAAATCAGTGTCGCTTTTTCAATCGTTTCGCTATCGAGCAAGAAATTTTTTCTTACTTTGAGAGTTTGCATACTAACTCCTTTTGTATGTATTTATTTTATACATATCATATAAAAACATAAATTAAATTTATGTTAATTTTTTTTTCTTACAAAAAGCTCCTTGCCAAAAAAACTGCAAACATTTTTGTCTTTCCCCGTCTTTGTTTGCTTAGAGCGAAACTTGCATGCCATAAAAAAGATGTAGCTATTTTACGTACAGAGGAAAAGCGCCATGCAAAGAAGTCAAAAAATCACCATAGAGGGAGATACGAATATGACAGAAGGGATCAAAGTCGCATTTGCGACGAAGGATATGGAGAACGTAAACGCCCATTTTGGCGGTGCGAGAGAGTTTGTGGTCTACAGCGTCGCAAAAGACGGGTTTAGCCTCAGCGGCGTAGTGCAAACCGACACCGACGCGATGGAGGGGGACGACAAAACCGATTTCAAAGTAAAAGCACTAAGCGGGGTCAACATTATGTACTGTGAATCGATCGGCGGTACGGCGGCGGCGAAGGTGATTAGAAACGGCATCAGCCCCATGAAGGTGCAAGAGAGCCGCCCCATCGCCGATGTTTTGGGCGAACTTGTAGATATGCTCAACGGCAATCCGCCGCCGTGGATACGCAAGATTTTACATATCGCCTCCGACGACGCGCGTTTAGTGCGTTGGGCAGAATAGGAAGCGGCAGATGAACGATTTTACTACGGAACTCGTACGGCAGCTTCGGGCAACCGACCAATTCGGCAATTGGGCAAAACTCAGCGACGAAGAACTTTTAACCAAAAAATACGTCAAAACAAAAGAGCAACTCAAAGAGATCCCCATAATCGCCGACATCGACGAGGTGCTTATCGGGGATATTAAGATGATCTATAAAGCGGTTGCACTTGCTTTTGAGCGTCAAAACGGGGTGATGTGCAACGTGGTGATGGAGATGAGTCACGAGGGGTTCGGGCGTTGTATCGTTATCGCCGAGCGAATCGTGCTTGTCGATAAATATTTCAAAGATGCGCACCGTTTTAGTTTTCGCACCCTAGATGCGCTTTATAGTGAGGGGCAAAAGCTTCTCGATACATCTTTTGCAATCTACAAACAGTACATGCCATGCAAGGAGGCTCAAAATGGCTAAGATCGGGATATTCGTAGGAAGCAGCGGCGGCGTAACACTTGGTGTCGGGGAGATGCTCGAAGAGTTGTTCGATGATGCGGAGCTTATCAATATGGAAGATGATTTTGAAGGGCTCGATCAGTTTGAGCACTTTGACGTGTTGCTTATAGGAAGCTCCACGTGGGGGCAGGGCGATCCCCAACGCGATTGGGTCGATCCGCTCTATGAGATGCAAAACGAAACGCCCGATCTTGGCGGTAAAAAAGTCGCTTTTTTCGGAGCGGGCGATCAAAAAACGCACGGGGAGCATTTTGTAAGTGCGCTCAAAAAGATGGAAGATATTTTTAAAGAGTGCGGCGCAAGCGTGGGATTCGGTGCTATTTCCAAAGAGGGGTACGACTACGAGTTCTCTTTGGCGGAAAAAGAGGGAAAACTTTGCGGTCTTGCAATCGATGCGATCAATCAAGCCGATCTGACCGAGGAGCGCGTAGCAAACTGGGCAGAGCAACTCAAAAGCGAGATGGGACTCTAAAATACGACAATTTTGTCGCATTTTTCATGGCATGCAAGAGCGAAAATTGCATGAGAGGTTATAGTAAAAGACAAAGGAGTCACGGATGAGTCGACTTGCAGAGTTTGAAGAGTTAAGAGACACGGAAGATTTTTTCGATTTTTTCGGGATCGAGTACGATGCGCGTTTGGTGTACGTCAAGCGTTTTCATATTATGAAAAAATACTCAGAGATGCTTGAAAAAGCAAAAAATGCGACGTTTGAATCGGAAGAAAAACAGTTTGATTATTACCGCTTTGCATTGCTGAGCGTGTATAAAAGTTTTGAAAGCGGCTACGCGCCTTCGGCGGCGGAGGTGTGGGCGATGTTTGATAAACCCAGCGGTTGTTTGAGCTGTTTTAGCGCCGCAAATTGTAGCGACAAAGAGGGGGTCAGCGATGGAGTTCACGCATGCACAAGCCAAACTCGTCTCAGCTTCGACTAAAGACGAGATACTTCCCGTATTTAGGCTAGGACAAAGGGTTCGCATAACCAAACCGATCAAAAACGACGGCTCAAACCCCTTCCATGCGAGCGATGCCGTTTTGGTACCCGTGGGTGCCGAAGGGTATGTAAAGTTTATCGGCGATTGGCTTCAGGTGATCCGCATCTACGAGGTGCATTTTATCGAAGAGGGTCATACCTACGGGTGCCGCGAAGCGGAACTCGAAGCGATCGAGGATTTAGACGGCTATGACGAGGTAGCCCAAGAGTTGGCATGGTTAAAAGCACACCGAGCCAAAAAGCAATCCCAAAGAGAAGGAGAGACGCCTCTTTTTGAGAATTGACACACAATCACAGGAGAAACAATGACAACAACACGTGTAGAGATCATCAACGACTTTTTGGCGGTAAACGTCAAACCGGGTAAAACGATCCAAGATATCGTAGAAGCTTCGGGAAGCGCGCTTCCGTTTGGATGCCGCGACGGCGAATGCGGTACATGTATCGTGATGATCGAATCGGGAATGGAGTTTTTGAGCGAGATGACCGAAAAAGAGAAAAAGGTTATGAAAATGCTCAACGAATCAAGCCCAAAAGCGCGCCTTTCATGCCAGATGAAAATCGTAGGGCACAACGGTTTAGTACGTTTAAAATACTAAAATCCCCTTGGCATGTAGCTCATCTACATGCCATAGCTTTTATGTAACACGGACTTTCGTCCGTAAAAGGCTGTTTATTACAGGCTAAAGCCTGTGTTACGAAAACTAACTCTCTATATAATTCTCTATCGTTTGGCTTAAAACAGCCGTTTTTTCATAAAAAGGTTTGACGTAATCGCCGAGCATATCGAACTTTTTAAAGATCAGTTTTTGGTGGATATCTACCATGAGATCGTGCAGTTCGTTCGCGCCGATGGAGCCTGCAAGCCCTTTGATATCCAAACAAAGCATTTTTACCTGTTCGTAGCGGAAATCGGTGATGAGTTTTTCAAAAAGCCGTGCGCTGTTTTTGTAGGTCTCGAGAAACTCGCGTAAAACCTCTTTGTAAAACTCTTCGTTGCCGTTGGCGCGCACGATCCCTTTTTGAATATCGAGCCCCTCGAAAGTGAGCACCTTCGGTTTTTCCTCTTTTGGAAGTTCGAGCACTTCGCCCGTTTGTTGCAAGAACATGTCGAGCGCGGTAAAGAGTTGCGCTTTGTGCAGCGGTTTGGCAAGGTGGGCGTTCATCCCCACTTCAAACATCTTGGCGATCTCATCGGGCGAGGTGAGTGCGGTGAGCGAGATGATAGGGATTGCATCGAAGAGGGGGTCTTGGCGGATGATTTTAGTCGCGGTGTAGCCGTCCATCTTTGGCATGTTGATATCCATAAGGATCATGTCGTAGTGTTTCTCTTTTTCTAAAAATGCCAAACACTCCTCCCCGTCGTTGGCGATGTCGATTTGCATTTGGGAGTGTTTGAGTACCCCCGAGACCACTTTTTGGTTGATAATGTCGTCTTCGACGATAAGGATTTTCGCACCTTGAAAAAGAGCAAAAGTCTCGCTTGTAACGTCGGGTGTTTTTGCAAAGGTATCGGTGTGGATTTTAAGATGGGTTGCATGGTGGCGTTTGTGTGTGACCTGCTCCTCTTTTGGCAAATATATCTTCTCTAAGAGCATACAAAGCGCTTCGCGGGTAGTGGGCTTGTAGAGTTTGAAATCGGCGTCTTTGGTGTAGTAGTGGGTGTCGCTTTTGCTGAGATAGTTGCTGAGTGCGACGATCTTGGCATGTTCGTAGCAAGGGGCTTTTTCGAGCTGTTTGATCGTTTCGGCGCTAAAGAGTTTCTCATCCATCGCGATAATATCCAAAGGCTCTGATTCGTGGAGCTGTTTTAAAAATTTGTTCGGATCGAGAACGCTTACGTGATGCTCAAAAGTTTCAAACATTGTTTTAAGAGCCTGCGCGTAGTCGGAGTTGTTGTCGATAATCGCTATGTTTTTATGTAAAAGTCTCGCATCGGGAGTGTGCTCAAGCGTAATCTCGGGGTACATAAATGCCATCGAGAATAAAAACTCCACATCCCCGTTTTTGTCGTTACGTGCGATGAGTTCCCCCTCCATAAGCGAAGCAAGCTCTTTGGCAACGAAAAGCCCCAACGATTCGTAACGGT
>JAQUCZ010000104.1 GCA_028685945.1 Sulfurimonadaceae bacterium
GTAGCTATAGAGAGAGGGAAACGCCCGGCCCCATTCCGAACCCGGAAGCTAAGCCTCTCATCGCTGATAATACTGCGTCTTTCAGATGTGGGAACGTAGGTCGCCGCCTAGTTGATCAAATTCTTTAATCTCCCTCTAACTAATCCCATTTTAAATAAGCTGACTTTTACTTTTTCTGACAACCACTTGCTTTTAAATTTTCTTTATTTTTAGCAAACGTTTTTTCTCCTATACCGCTTACGTTCATTAGTTCATTTATGTTTTTAAAACAACTTTTTTCTCTATAAGCGATTATCGCTTGAGCTTTTTTTGCACTTACACCTTTGAGTGTCTCTAGCTCATTTTGATTAGCCGTATTAATATCGACGGCACCGAAAAGTAATCCTGAACAGATCAGTAACAATGCATATTTTTTCATGTAACTCCTTTTGAATTTCTCTATTGTATATCTTTTGATTGGAATATAATAGGTTATTTTTTATTAATAAATAATTTTATATTGATTTGTTTCGTTTAGTTACATATTCTAATTGCAATTTTATTCTTTCTGTTTTTTTATTTACGTGTCTCTTTCTCATATATATGCTATGATTTCACATATAAATATGAGGTTATATTATGAAAGAATATATAAAAGATCAAATAAAAAAATCGTATGAAACAAAACAAGCTATTTACGGTAATGAGGTGTTGTTGGATGCTATTGTTGCCGTGGCAAAAGAGTGCGTAGCGCTATATAAAACTGATAAAAAAACCATGTTGGCAGGAAACGGCGGAAGTGCTGCAGATGCACAGCATATAGCCGCAGAATTGGTCGGTCGCTACGGCTTTGATAGACCGTCCATACCTTCTCTTGCGTTAACGACGGATACATCTAATTTAACCGCAATCGGAAACGATTACGGATACGATCAGGTTTTTTCAAGACAGTTAGAGGGGATGGGGCAAAGCGGCGATATTTTTATCGGTATTTCGACTTCGGGAAATTCTACGAATATCGTCAAAGCTTTTGAATCTGCAAAGAAAAAAGGGATTAAAACGGTTGCACTTGTAGGACGCGACGGCGGTTTAATGGCAAAAATGGCGGATATGGCGATTATCGTTCCTTCCGATTCTACTCCACGTATTCAGGAAACTCATATCTTGATCGGTCATATTCTTTGCGACATTATCGAAAAAGAGATTTTTGCAGAGGGAGTAGGCAAGTAGACTATGCAAAAAGCTTTGTTTTTAGATCGTGACGGCGTTGTAAACGTAGAGAAAGATTATCTTTACAAAATAGAGGATTTTGAATTCATAGAGGGGATTTTCGATCTATGCCGTCATTACGCATCCCTTGGGTACTTACTCTTTATAGTAACGAATCAATCGGGGATCGCTAGGGGGTATTACTCCCAAGAGCAGTATAACGAAGTTACTCGTTGGATGGTTGATGCATTTGCCAAAGAGGGTGTAGAAATTGCAAAAGTGTACCATTGCCCGCACCATCCAAGCGTTACGGGTGCGTGTTCTTGCCGTAAGCCTAAAAGCGGTATGTTGCTTCAAGCGCAAGAGGAGTTTGCTATCGACTTAGAGCACTCCATTATTATCGGGGATAAGGAGCGTGATATAGAAGCTGGCTTAAACGCCGGATTGAAGGAGACGTATCTGTTTGATCCGGATCAAACCGTTTCCTCTTCCAAAGCTTCTAAAATAGTCTCTACCTTAGATGCCGTTTGGAAACAAACATGCTGATTTTAAACTGCGGCGGTACGTTCAACAAACGTTATGATCCTATAAACGGGGAGCTGGAAGTGCCTTTTGACAACGAAGCGATCAAAAAAATCTTGCAAAGTTCTCATGCCGTATACAATGTTGCGGGAGTGCTTTATAAAGATAGTTTGGATATGGATGCCAATGACAGAAAAATGCTAGCGCGTATCATTGCGGAGTCGAGCGAGGATACGTTCGTGCTCGTTCACGGAACCGATACGATGGATCAGACGGCGGAATTTTTCAGCGAGATATTTAGCGATAAAAAGATCGTACTTACGGGTGCGATGCGCCCTTTTGAGATCGATCCTATCGAAGCGAGCTTGAATCTGGGTATGGCATGTGGCTTTGCAAAAGAGATGATAAAAAGCGGCGTGTATATCTGCATGAGCGGTCACATCGCTCTTTGGAATGAAATTAAAAAAAATAGAACGTCTGGGAGATTTGAACTTGTCTGAAAAAATAAAATGTTCCCATTGCCATTTAGAGTTTAACAAATCGGTAATGATAGAGGACGGGGAACACTATTTTTGCTGTAACGGGTGCCAAGGCGTTTTTCATCTTTTAAGTGATCAAGGTTTAGAGAGTTTTTACAAAAAAGCGGGTGACGTGAAACTCACGCCCCCTACAAAGCAGTACGAAGATTCTTCAAACTTTAATGCGCCCGCATTTTATGATCGTTTCGTCAAAACAAACAAAGAGGGGTTTAATGAAGTCTCGTTGATTATCGAGGGGATCCACTGCTCGGCGTGTGTATGGCTCAATGAAAAAGCGCTCCATAAAATGGACGGCGTGATTGAAGCAAACATCAATTTTACCAATAACAAAGCAACCATCGTTTGGGCAGACGACGTCGTAAAACTCTCACAAATTATCGATATGATCCGTGCTATCGGATATAACGCTTATCCTTATGATGCCTCTATCCAAGAAGCACATGCCAACAAAGAGCGTAAAGAGTATTACCTGCGTATGGCGGTAGCATTATTTGCCACAATGAACATAATGTGGATCGCCGTCGCGCAGTATGCGGGTTATTTTACGGGGATTACGCAGGATGTTAAAACTATTTTGAATATTGCCGAGTGGACGCTGGCAACCCCCGTACTTTTTTACAGCGGATGGGTGTTTTTTCGGGGTGCTTACTATGGCATGAAGAACAAAGTAGTCAACATGGATCTGCTTGTTGCCACGGGGGCTACCTCTACCTATTTGTATTCAATTTATATCACGTTTGCACAGGCGGGCGAAGCGTATTTCGATTCGGTCAGTATGATCGTAACTTTTGTTCTTATAGGGAAATTTTTAGAGGTTTTGAGCAAGAAAAGCGTCGCCGATACTTTGGATGTTATCTCTAAACAGATACCGAGTGAAGTAAACGTCGTTCAAGAGGGCAAAGTGGTCTCGGTCAAACTCTCGGAGGTGCGCTCAGGTGACGTGGTAGTCGTATCTTCGGGGGAGAAGGTACTTTTTGACGGGGAGATTCTTCAAGGGGGCGGTTCGTTTGACGAATCAAATCTCACGGGGGAGAGCGATCCGATCTACAAAGGGGTAGGGGACACGATCATCAGCGGTACGACGAGCATCGATGCGGATGTGCGTTTTCGTGCTACGAAAGATTTTGCCCACTCCACTTTGGCGACGCTTGTCAATCTGCTTGAATCGGCACTCAACAAAAAGCCTAAAATTGAGCAGATGGCAAACCGTCTCTCGGAGCATTTCTCTTCGGTTATTTTAGGGCTTGCTTTTGTTACGTTTCTTGTCTGGTGGCTATGGCCGCACAGTTTTGAAACTGCTTTTATGGTGGGGATCTCGGTGATTATTATCGCGTGTCCTTGTGCTTTGGCTTTGGCAACACCCGTAGCGACACTCGTAGGTCTTAGTCTCGGCGCTTCGAGGGGGATTTTATTTAAAGAAGCCGCGCAGCTTGAGACGATGGCAACAATAGATACTTTGGTGCTCGATAAAACGGGAACGATCACTATAGGCAAGCCCGAAGTGGTGCAGATGCATAGTTTGAAAAGTTTTGATCCTGCGCTGCTTTATGCACTTGTGCAAAGTTCCAAACATCCCGTTGCGCGGGGCGTGGGTGCTTATATAAAAGAGCATTACGAAATAGATGCGCACGAAGATTTTGAGAGTTACAAGCAGATACCCGCATGCGGCATCGAAGCGCAAAAAGGGGGTAAAACCTTTTTGGGCGGCAACGCGAAACTTCTTGGCATGTACGCAATTTCAGGCGATTTTAGCAGTGAAAACACCCTCTTTTATTTTGTAGAGGAGAAAGAGATAGTTGCTATTTTCGAGTTGCAAGACGGTATCAAGCCGCATGCCAAGGAGATTATCGCCAATATTGCCAAACGGGGGATCGAGGTGGTTATGCTCACGGGCGACAACGCAAAGAGTGCGCAACGAATTGCACACGAAGCGGGAATAGAGAACTACCGCTATGAACAAACCCCCGAGAATAAAGCTGCTTTTGTAGAGGAGTTACATGCCAAAGGAAAAAAAGTGGTGATGGTCGGAGACGGCGTAAACGACATTTTGGCACTCGCAAATGCCGATATAGGGATCGTGATGGGGAGCGGCAGCGATATCGCTATCGAGGTGAGCGACGTCGTACTTATGGACAGCTCGCTCAAATCGCTTGAAGATGCTTTTAAAATCTCCCGTACTACCTTCGGTTTGGTTAAACAAAATTTGGGAATCTCCCTCGTATATAATGCCATCACGATCCCGCTTGCTATGGCGGGTTACGTGATTCCGCTCGTGGCGGCGATCTCTATGAGCGTGAGTTCCCTTTTAGTCGTGGGAAATTCGATGCGTATTCGCTTACAATGGAAGAAAAATTAAAGGATTGAGATGGATAATTGGGTGATTGCCATGATGCTCGGTGCATCGATATTTTTGGGTGCCGTGGCGCTTTTTGCTTTTTTATGGGCGATTAAAAACGGGCAGTTTGATGATGAAGAGAAATTTTTAAATGCCGCAAAGTTCGACGGAGAAGAGGAGCTTAACGATGCTGCTGCTCAAGAGAGAAAAAGAAAAGAGTTACAAAGAAAAAGGACGATGCCGGAATGAGAGAAAAGGCTTGGCATGTTGCCAAGCCGTAGTAAAATTATTTACCGATAGTTTGTGCGAAAGCTTCAAGCTCTTCAGGTGTATGAGAAGCTACTTGACCTTTCATAAGCGCTTTTTTAGCTCCGCCGTATGTTCCGTTTTTGTACCCTTTAAGAGCTGTTGCGATTTCAGCGTGTGTCAATTGAGATACGTTTTTGTTTCCCATATGAGTTTTTGTGAAATCTGCACCGTGACAGCTTGCACATTTTGCAGGGTTAACAGGAGCAGCTACAAGAGCCGAACTAGCAGCTAATGCTGCGATTGAAGCGATAACAATTTTTCTCATTTTATGTTCCTCGAATTAAAATTTCAGCTTGATTATAGTGTGCAAAATCTTAAATGCATGTTAATAAACGATTAGGTAATATTATATT
>JAQUCZ010000105.1 GCA_028685945.1 Sulfurimonadaceae bacterium
AAACTGCAACATCGTACCCATGAGGGGATCGGGGTGAAGATAATCTACGACATTCTCGAAAAAAGCGGCTGGAGCCTCCAAATAGGCAACTCAGAAATCGGCGCGGTTTTTACCCTGCTTAAACCTTAATGTTACGCACTTTATGAGCGAAGCCCATAAAGCGGCAGGGACAAATGTCCCTACAACCCCCTAAAGCAAAGGCGTAATCCTGCTCCCATCGTAAATAAAGTCGATCTCCTTTGGCATGTGCGTCAAAAGCAAAGGGCTGTCAAGATCGAGAAAACGGATCACGTCGCGGTAGGCAAACGCAAGATAAAGCGCGTAGTTGATCGAGATCGGACCTTCTAGCATCGAGCCGAGCATTACGCCGATTCTCTCTTGGCGTGCATGCTCCAAAAGCTCTATCGCACGCGTCACGCCGCCGCATTTCATCAGCTTGATGTTAAACATATCCGCGCTTTTTGAACCCATCACCCGCTTGGCATCCTCCAAACTAAACACCGCTTCATCCGCGACAACGGGCACACCGCTCGCCTCTTTGATCCTCTTTAGCCCCTCGATATTCTCCGCCGCAAGAGGCTGTTCGAGCATCTCTATCGCCCCGTCTGCAATCCCCTCCAAATAGCGCAGGCTCTCCTCGACGCCCCACGCCTGATTGGGATCGACAAGCAGCTTGGCATGTGGCAGTGCCGAGGCGATAGCACGGGTGGTTTCTATGGCATGTGTAATATCTGCTCCAAATTTAAGTTTGAGAATACCCATCCCCTCCGCGTAAGCCTCTTTGGCATGTTGCACCATCGTCTCTTGTGCATTGTAACTGATGGTGATCGCCGTCTCCATCGGGGTGCGATCACCAAGAGCAAAGTATTCTCCGAGCGTCGTGTTACGCTGCGCAACCTCCAAAGAGACACATGCCATATCGAGTGCGGCTTTGGCGCTTGAACCAATCTCGCTTGCGTGGAGTTTCGCCAGAGCTTCTTGGGGCGTACACCCGAGCAGATCGCGCCGCACCTTCTCGATGGAGGCGATAATATCCTCAAGCCCCTCCCCCGTTACCGCTTTGGTCGCAGGGGCTTCACCCAATCCGAAGGCGCCCCCATCCGTTGTGACACAAACCCGCACGAATGCAACGTCGTAGGCGGTACGAAGTGCGGTTTTAAAAGGGGTTTTAAGCGGCAAATGTACGACTTCGTACGTAATTTTTTTCAGTCTCATCCGCCGATCCCCACCAAGATCGTTCCCACGCCAAGCCCGCCGAACGTTCCGATTATGTACCCCATCACCGCCATAAGCACCCCCACGCCCGCAAGCGAAGGGTGGTATGCCGCCGCCAAAACGGGTGCGGATGCCACACCCCCTATGTTTGCCAAAGAAGCGACCCCGATACTAAAGAGATCGAGCTTAAAAATTTTGGCACCTGCAATCATAATAAGCGCATGAAACACCAAGATACAAAACCCTACAACCACATACAGCCCCAGCGCATCGAAACGCTCAAACAGCGCTTGGGAGCCTATGATTGCCACCAAAAGATAGAGCATACTCGTGGCAATCTCGTTTGAGCCGCCCCAATCACGCAGTTTCGTAAACGACCCTGCAATGCCCAAAAGCGTTGCAAGCACGACGCTTGTCGTAACGGGGTTTACAAAGGTTACATGCCATGAGCAAAACTGCACGAAAAACGAAACAAGCAGCGAAAGCACCACAAAAAGCCAATAGCGTTTTGCCCCCAAAGTGCACGAGCACCCCGCTTCGCACAACGCCGTGTTCTGCGTTTGTGCGCCGCTAAAACGCGCAAACGCCGAAGCAAAAGGAACCAAAAAGAGCAAAAGAGCAAACCACCACGTGTAGTTGATGCTATCGACCAGCAGCGCATACCCGAATGCCTCTTCGCTCACGCCCAGCGCGCTGCCTACGGCGATCATATTTGCCGTGCCGCCCATCCAGCTGCCGCAAAGTGCTCCGAACGCTCCGAGCATCTCCCGCTCCAAACCAAATGCCAAAGGAACGGCAATAAAGGCACATGCCAAAGAAAAAGCCGCCAAAAAATAGGCAATCACCAAAGAGCGACCCAGTTTTACAAATGCTCTAAAATCAACCTGCAAAAGGATCAAAAAAAGCATCGCGGGCAAAAGGTTGCTCTTTGCAGTAGCCGCTGCCGACGCGATTGCTTCGTTTTTTTCAAACATGCCAAAAGCCGCCGCCGCCATGCTTAAAAGGTAGATCAGCACCACGATAGGCACGTAAGAAAATATCTTGGCATGTGATTTTTTTTCTAAAAAGTAAAGAGAGGTTATAAGAAATACAAGGGTAAAAAGATATACTGTTTGGGAACTAATCACGGCACGATCCGAATTTTTTTTCGGTAGTGTAACATAAGAAAGGTGTGTGTTATGAAAAAATCTCTCTTGCTCTCTTCGCTTCTTTGCTCGTGCATCTTCGCCGCTACGCTCAGCCAAACACCCGAGGATAACTCTCTTATCGTCTACAACGGTTCCGTCGCGCTCGTGCACGAAAAACGTGCTTTAAAAGTAAATCAAAACGACACGCAGCTGATCTACCCCGACGTGGCAAACACCATCGAGGTAGATTCGATCAACCTTAAGCTCCCAAAAACGATCACCCTTTTTTCGCAGCAGTTTCGCTTTGACCGCCTCACACATGCCAAGCTTTTGGATGCCCACGTGGGCAAAGAAGTCGGCGTTTCTTTGCCGCAGAAGCTGCAACATCTTGGGGTTACAAAGGCGACTTTGCTTGCCTTTGACACCTCAAACGCTCTGATAAAAACGCCCAAAGAGCAAATCCTCACGATCCCGAACAATACGGTGATTTTTAGCGAAGTGCCCAAAGAGCTTATCACCAAACCCTCCCTCGTGTGGAATGTCGGCGTGAAAAACAACACCCAAGCACCGTTAGAGATAGACTACCTCATCCGCAATATCGACTACTCCAACAACTATATCCTTAACGTCGCCAAAAACAAAGCGACGCTCGAAGGGTGGATTACCGTCGATAACCGCTCTGGCAAACACTTTACCAACACGCAGCTTCACGTTTTGGCAGGAACCATCAACCGCGTGTACGACGAGCCGCAAGGGTACTACCTCAAAGCCTCCCGCGTTATGAGCGAATCTGCCAACGAGGTCTCGCACCAAGCGCACGAAGGGTACCATTTTTATACCATCCCTTTTAAGGTAAATCTCTCAGACAACGAAAAGACCCAGATCAAATTTTTGGAGAAAAAAGATATCCCCATCACGCGCCGCTACGTCGCCGCCATGTCTTTCCCTCTTTATTTGCGCGGTGAAAACGAACAAAGCGTCACCCAGTCGCTTGAACTCTCCAAACTCGATATCGTCCTGCCAAAAGGGACGGTGCGCACCTATTCCAAACTCCAAAAAAACTCGGTTCTTTTAGGGGAAAGCGCTCTTGAACACATGCCAAAGAATACCCCTATCAACCTCAAACTCGGCACCAATTTCGACACGAAGGTAAAAGAAAAGCTGCTAAAGAGCACCAAAAACGACAAATACCATACCGCCCGCATCGAGTACGAAGTGCGTAACGAATCCGACGAACAAAAAACGATCGCGATTACGATCCCTTTTAACAAAGATGTCGATTCTACCGTGACAAGCAATAAAAAATTCACCTACACCAAAGGAAATCTCGTGACCTTTACCCTCACGCTCCAACCCAATTCCAAGGAGAGGTTTGAAGCGGAGTTTCATGATATAAAATAAAACTCGTTTTTCCCTATTGCGTAAATTGCTTTAGTCCTCTTTAATGAGAATTAGAGTATCTTTACGCCATGACTTTACATACCATACAAAAACAAAAGCTTTTGGCAGAACCCTACAGCGACGACGCTCTCAAACTTGCGCGTGCCATCTACAGCACCTACGTCAAGGATGAAAAAGATCCCTATATGAAGATCAAAACCTCCATCGTCATTAAACTCTTAAAACTCGAAGATCACGAAAACCCTCTTCTCTACATCAAAATGCTCCTAGAGGAGCTCAACGAACCCATTGCGGTAAAAAATTTTAAATACTACGCTACTATCTACCCCGTAAGACTCCTCACGTTTTGCACCTACACGCTCGATGCAGAGTACCTTGAACTGGAACTAAACGAAGAGTTTTTACACGCAGAAAAAGAATATATGACAGATCCGTTCTTGTCACACTAAAGGAAAATTTTTGGCAAAATATTACATCCTCCTCGATACAGAAACCACGGGTGCTTCAGAGCTTGACCGCATTATTCAGCTAGGCTACATGGTGCTGGGTGCCAAAGAGATAGAGGTACACAACGAATTTTGCAGCGCACCCGTTCCCATAACGGTCGGGGCGATGGAAGTGCACGGCATCACCCCCGAAATGCTCGAAGGCAAACCCCCGTGCCAAGCAACGCGCGCTTATCAGAGGCTCCAAGAGCTCAACACCCAAGAAAACTACGTCATCATCCACAACGCCCCGTTTGACCTTGGCATGTTGGAGAAAGAGGGGTTTGCTACGCGCATGAAAGTGATCGACACCCTCCGCGTGGCTAAACACGTTTTAGAGGATGAAGAGGCACACCGCTTGCAATATTTTCGCTATAAAATGGGGCTTTACAAAGAGGAGCAAAAAGAGGCGGATGCACTCGGCATCGAGGTAAAAGCGCACGATGCGATCGGGGATGTTTTGGTACTCAAACTCTTTTTATCCAAGCTTAAAAACGAAGTGTTAAAAAAGTTTCCCAACGAAAACGTGGTAGAGAAGATGGTTGATCTAACAAACACCCCCATCCTCGTAAAAACCTTTAAATTCGGGAAATACAAAGGGCAGAATCTTGCCGACGTCGCCAAAAGCGATGCGGCGTATCTGCGCTGGATGCTCAGCGGCATGGAGAATCTCGACGAAGATTTGCGTTACTCCATCAACTACTTTTTGGGGAACTAAAGAACCCCTCTTTGCTCCTCGATCATCGTATCGAGGACACCGAAGAGTTTTTCGCTTGCTTCTTCCATCTGCATAAAGTGTGCAATAATCGCTTTTTTATTCTCAGGCTGCATCGAAACCCCTTTGCGTACGAGTTCGATATTTTTCAAAGCATTGTCGTGCACGAGCATATGCGGCGTTTCCACGAGAGCATAACTTTTCGTCGTACCGAAAAGTTTTTTCCCATCTTGTATGTACCATTTGCCGAAGCGGCACGCGGTATGATCTACGAAGTTCTGTTCCTCTTGTTCGGTCA
>JAQUCZ010000106.1 GCA_028685945.1 Sulfurimonadaceae bacterium
CGCAACAGGGTCGAGGCGTAGCCAACGATGCAGCTTCAAAGCTACCTTGCGAGCAAACCGCTCTACTACGACGTGATCGATTACACCCGCATGCCAAGGGTGTACGCGCAGCTTGCCCCCTATTTGCGCATCCCCAAAATTATCCATGTGATCGGAACTAACGGTAAAGGGACGACGGGGCGTTTTTTGGCGTCGGCTTTGCATAAACGGGGGTTTTCGGTAGGGCACTACACCTCGCCCCATATTCTGGCGTTTAACGAGAGAATCTGGCGTGACGGTGCAAACGTATCCGATGCCGTTTTAGAAGCCGCACACGAAAAGTTGCAGAATCTTTTGGATTCTTTGGAGGGGGAGAAACTCAGCTATTTTGAGTACACGACCCTTTTGGCGATGCTCGTGTACGAGGGGTGTGACTACGTGGTACTTGAAGCGGGGCTTGGAGGGGAGCACGATGCAACGGCGGTATTTCCCAAGGTTCTTACTCTCATCACCCCGATCGATTTCGATCACGAATCGTTTTTGGGCTCTACTATCGAGGAGATTGCCGCAACGAAGATCAACGCGATGGAGCAACATGCCATCATTGCCGAGCAAAAATACCCCAAAGTGTACGAGATCGCACATGCCATAGCCCTCAAAAAAGGGGGGAAAGTGTTTCGCATAGCCGAACTTAGCGATGCAAAGACAAATAAAAAGATCGAGGCGATTGCGCAAAAACTTTTGCTTCCCGCTTACCTTAAAGCAAATCTCGAACTTGCTGCTGCTGCATTGGAATTTTTGGGCGTGGCATGGGAAGAGGGAGATTTTGATAATGCGCGTTTGTTCGGGCGCATGAGCAAGGTAGCACCCAACGTCTACCTCGACGTCGGGCATAACCCCCTTGCGGCACAATCGATCGCCAAAGAGCTTACGGGCAAAAAGGTGATTTTGGTTTACAACACCTACAAAGACAAGGATTACAAAAAGATTTTGGCAATTTTGCGCCCCGTTCTTTGGCATGTTGAGATCATAAACGTAAACGAGGGGCGGATTGTGGCACGTAAGGTGCTTGAAGAGGCATTAAGAGAACTTGCCATACCCACCAAAACTTTTGAGGGGATCGTCGACAAAGAGCGTGATTATTTGGTTTTCGGTTCTTTTAGCGTGGCGGAACAATTTTTGAAAAACGGATACATAAGTGAATAACCATTTTACGATCACCATCCACGACGATAACGGGGTAAAGCAGTTTAACCTCCATAATTTCGTTAAAAAAGCTATCTTTTACGCCGTAATATTTTTGGTTGCGGTGGGATTTATAGCGGTGAGCACCATTTTATACCTTGACTATTCGGTTGATAAGATCGAGAAAAAACGGGTAGAGATCGAGCTTGCCTACGAGGCGCTCGTGGAGCGAAACAAATACCTCAAACAAAGCGTCGATACCACCCAAAAAGAGCTGGAAAACAAACAGCAGGAGCTCTCGGAGGTTTCCGATTCTCTCTCCGAGATCGAGGTGATGATCGGTCTCTCTCTCGATGCCGAAACCCCGCTTGTGGAGCGGGTGAACCTTACCAAAATGACTTCCGAAAACCGTGCAACCTTGCTGCAATTGCTTCCCAACGGTTCCCCCGTTCCTTACAACGGGATCACAAGCAAATTCGGCTACCGTATCCACCCGACCCTCGGGCGCCGCGAGATGCATCGCGGAACCGACCTCAAAGCCGAGATCGGTACACCCGTCTATGCTACGGCGGATGCGATGGTGGAATATGCGGGGTATCACGAGAAAAGCGGCTACGGCAATCTCATTATTTTAGAGCACAACTACGGGTTTAAAACCTACTACGGCCATTTAAATAAAGTTGTGATAAAATACGGCACATTCATTAAAAAGGGTGAACTCATAGGGTATTCAGGCAATACCGGGATGAGTAACGGACCCCATTTGCATTATGAGGTACGGTTTTTCTCAAGAGCTTTAAATCCGTATTGGTTTATCAAATGGAATGTGAAGAATTACCAAGAGATTTTTGAAAAGGAAAAAAGCATACCATGGCAATCTTTAATAACGGCGACAGCGCACATCAAAGTCCCAAAACCGACACAAACACCACTATCATTACAACCGGATCCTCAATAAAGGGGGAGATGAATCTCTCTTGCAACCTTTACGTCGACGGTGATTTCGAAGGGACGATTATGTCTCATAAAGAGGTCAACATCGGCAAAAACGGGCATATCAAAGGGGACGTAACCACGCAAAGACTGGTCGTGCAAGGGGTGATCGAAGGGACGATCCACGCCGAGCGCGTCGAGATCAAAGCACTCGGACGCGTAAGCGGTTCGATCGAATCTGCAGAACTTGTTATCGAAGCCAAAGGGATCTTCGAAGGAAACAGCATCGTGAAGAAAAACGGCGCACACGAAGCACAGCTTCCCCCCAAAGAGAAAGCCCAAATAGCCAAAGCCTAAACAAAACCATCAAGCCCTCTTTTACCTTCGCTTTGCTACAATAGCGCGACTAAAAAAAGAGGGTTGGCATGTCGCAAAGCGCATTATTTGAATATTTTAAAAAAGGCGGGAAGGATTTAGAAGTTCTTCTTTGCGAAGATGCCAAAGAGGCAAACGACCTTCTAAGCGTTGCAAAATATTTTCAAAGAGAGACGCTTGTTTTTCCCGACTTTCGGGCAACCTACGGCGACGATCTTCGCGTCTACAAAGAGGAGCTGCACCATCTCTTCAGTGCGCTTCGCACCTATCACTTAGCCAAGAAAAAACCGCTTGTTATCTCCCCTCTAAAAACCCTTTTGTTCCACATGCCAAGAAAAGAGCTGCTCGAAGCGTTCGTGATCGAGTTCGGCGCTACGATCGATCTGCGCGATTTCAAAGAGAAGCTTCTTTCGTGGGGGTACACCTTCGTAGATATGGTACAAGTGGAGGGGGAGGTCTCTCATCGCGGCGATATTATAGATATTTTTATCCCCTCTTTTAGTGCACCCGTGCGTATCTCGATGTTTGATACAGAGATCGAACAGATTAAATATTTTGAACTTGAAACCCAAAGAACCACGGGGGAGGAGCTTGAGCGGCTCGAGATCACACCCGCATTTTTTTCTCTAAGCGAGGCGGAGTTTGACGTGCTGCAAAAGCGGGTGGAAAACTCCCCCTTCGATGCACTGCAAAAAGATATCGCTTCTTTGGGATTGTGGCACTTAGAGGAGTTCGGCGAAAACTTTTTGGAAAACAAAAAAATCGCTAAAAGCAAAAATCTCGACAATCTTCTTAAAGATGCTTATGGGCTGAATAACCCGCAGGTGGCAAGGGAGTTGTTTGATTGCGAGACGCTTAGCGCAAGCGATGCAACCAAAGAGGTGGTGGTCACCGACCTTTATACCCTTTTGCGCGTGCATAAAGAGAAAAAGATCACGGTTATTGCCGCAAACAAGGCGGTTTTTAAACAGGCGGGATTGCACGATTTTACAAATATCACCGAACTTCATGCGCCTTATATTCTTAATATTCTCACTCCCGACGAGCTGATAATTTCTCTGAATAAACCCTCCAAACAACGCCGCCGCCGTAAAAGTTCGATCCTTTTGGATGATCTTAAAGCGGGCGATTACGTCGTACACGAAGATTACGGCGTGGGTATCTTCGAGAAGATCGAACAGGCGGAGATTTTAGGGGGGATCAAAGATTTTATCGTGATCCGCTATGTGGGTGATGACAAGATTTTGCTCCCCGTCGAAAACCTTGATTATATCGACCGCTACATCGCTTCGGGCGGAACGACCCCCGTACTCGATCGATTGGGCAAAGGAAGTTTTGCAAAACTTAAAGAGAGCGTAAAAAAACGCCTCTTCGAGATAGCCGGAACCATCGTAAACACCGCCGCCGCGCGCGCACTTATCAAAGCCCCCGTGATCGAAGCAGAAAAGTTTGCAATCGAGAGTTTTCAAAAAGCGGCGGGGTTTGAGTACACCGAAGATCAAAAACAAGCGATCAACGAGATTCTCCAAGAGGTCGGCTCGGGGCATATTATGGACAAGCTCCTTAGCGGTGACGTAGGATTCGGCAAAACCGAAGTGGCGCTCAATGCGATCTATGCCGCCTACAAAGGGGGATTCCAATCGGCGTTTATCGTCCCCACGACCCTTCTTTCGGCGCAACATTTCCGCTCTCTCGATGAGCGTTTTTCGGGGCTTGGTATCCGCTATGCCAAAATGGATAGATTTGTCAGCACCAAAGAGAAAAACAACATCATCAAAGGGCTTGCATCGGGGAAGATCGACGCGGTTGTCGGGACACATGCGCTTTTCGGGCTTGAGTTTAAAAAACTCGGACTCGTAATAATCGACGAAGAACACAAATTCGGCGTAAAACAAAAAGAGAAGATCAAAGAGCTTTACCACGAGGTGCATATGCTTAGCATGAGCGCTACGCCGATCCCCCGCTCGCTCAACCAAGCACTCAGCTCCATCAAAACGATGTCGCAGCTTCTTACGCCGCCGAGCGAGCGCCAAGGGGTGCGCACCTTTGTCAAAGAGTATGACGAAAAGCTTATCAAAGAGGTTATCGCAAGGGAGTTGCGCCGCGGCGGGCAGGTGTTTTACGTGCACAACTCCATTGACCACATGCCAATCAAACTCGGCGAGCTAAAAGCGCTTATGCCCGAACTTCGCGTGCTGATGCTCCACTCCAAAATCTCCGCAACCCAGACCGAAGCGGAGCTGCTCAAATTTGAAGCGGGGGAGTACGATATGATGCTTGCGACCTCCATTATAGAGAGCGGTATCCACATGCCGCGTGTTAATACCATTATCGTCGACGGTGCCGACAGGTTCGGGATCGCCGACTTGCATCAGCTTCGAGGTCGCGTGGGACGCGGGCGTTTGGAAGGGTTTGCTTGCTTCATCGTCGAGAACAAAGAACAGCTTACCGACGAGGCGAAAAAACGGCTCTTGGCGCTGGAGTCGAACTCCTTTTTGGGCAGCGGTTCGGTACTTGCCTACCACGACCTTGAGATTCGCGGGGGAGGAAACCTCGTGGGGGATGCCCAAAGCGGACATATCAAAAATATCGGGTATTCGCTCTATTTGCGGATGCTCGAAGATGCGATCAAAGAGCTTAGCGGCAAGTTCGAGAACAAAAAAGCAAAAATCGACATCAAGCTCACCATCTCGGCATTCATTTCCGATGAGGTGGTTAAAGAGGACAGATTGCGCCTCGATATCTACCGCCGCCT
>JAQUCZ010000107.1 GCA_028685945.1 Sulfurimonadaceae bacterium
TCCCATTACGATAAAGACGAGTATCTGCGTGCAACTACGGAATACGTTAGCCGTAAAACAAGAAAAAGCCTCAACGGCGTAAAGGTACAGTGTGCTACATGCCACAACCCCAGAATCTCCGTAACGCAAACGGGGATAGACTACGAGATTATGGCGGTTATGCACCTAGATAAAAACTCCGAAGTCAACAAAGCACTTGCAGACGACAAGATCAGCGAGGGGATCAACTGCGTCGTGTGCCACAATATCGACAAAATACATACAGACAGGGATGAGAGTTTCCGCGGTATTAACCGTGTAGAGTGGACAAAATCGGGGATTATGACGGGACCTTACGACGATGCAAAATCACCGTACCATAAAGTGGAACATAGAGATTTTATGAACCAAGATTCCGACAAGCTCTGTTTTGTATGCCATGCCAACGATCGTTCGGTTGACGGGCTTGTGTTTACCAACATGCAAGAGGAGTACCAAAGAGGGGATAAATCGTGCGTGGATTGCCATATGGGAGAGAAAAAAGAGGGCGTTGCGGCATCTTTGAAAATCGACGACGGCAAACCGAGAATGAGAAAAATCAGAAGCCACGGTTTCCACGGCGCACATACGCAAGATATGTGGGAGGGTGCTTTGAGTTTGGAGCTTGAGCATAAAAAAGGGGAAACGTACATCACTATAGTCAATCCTCATCCGCACAATATCCCAAGCGGCTTCGGTGCGAGAGAGATTATCGTAGAGGTGTTTTATAAAAACGGCAATAGCGTTGCCGAGCACAAGTCGATCTCTTTAACGCGCCATTACGTGAGTAAACGCGGTAAACCGACGATTCCCCACCTTGCCGTTGAGATGACGAAAGACTTGAGCATACCTGCAAACGGTAAGAGAGTGCTAAAAGTTTCCAACGAAGCAGATGCGAAAGAGGTGGAAGTGAAGCTCTCTTATAGACTCGTTAATGAAGAGGTACATTCCATTTTAGACCTAAAAGAACCGATCTGGTCGCAAAAATTTCCGATAGTTTCTAAAACTATTAAAATTAAATAGCTTCCATGAAGTTTTCCTCCGCGGAGGAAAACGAAAATGTAAAAAAAACGTACGACTTTTAGTAGTGCAACCCCGTCGCTCTTCGGATGGTATCCATCATCTTTTGTGCTTCTTCCCCTGCTTTAAGTGCCCCTTTGTTTAGAATATCTCTTACATACTCTTGATGTGACTCAAAATAGGCTCTGCGCTCGCGCTGCTCTTTGAAATGCTCCCAAATTACGTCGGCTAGATAAAGCTTGAAGTGACCGTGCCCTTCTCCCCCTCTTTTGTATCTGCTTTGCAAGTCAATTAGTTCGTTTTCGTCGAGGAAGAGTTTGGCTATGTTATAAACGTTACAGTTTTCAAACTCTTTTGGATCCTCCAAAGGTACCGCCTCCGTTACGATCTTTTTGATCGTTTTGAGCTGCTCTTTCTCTTCTCCGAAGATGTTGATGGTGTTGTTGTAGCTTTTTGACATCTTTTGCCCGTCGATTCCCGGAACGGTTGCGACTTCCTCTTCTACTTTAAATTCGGGAAGTTTGAAAATTTCGCCGTATCGGTTATTGAATTTGATAGCGATGTCGCGTGCGATTTCGACGTGTTGGATTTGGTCTTTTCCAACGGGGATAACGTCGGGTTTAAAGAGCAATATATCTGCCGCCATCAAGACGGGATACGAGAAAAGAGAGTGGTTCGCCGCGATCCCTTTTGCCGTTTTGTCCTTGTAGCTATGCGCGCGTTCCAAGAGCCCCATAGGGGTAAAAGAGGAGAGTATCCAGTAGAGTTCGAGCACCTCTTTGACGTCCGATTGCACCCAAAAAACCGTTTTGTCGGGGTCGATACCGAGTGCAAGAAAGTCGATTGCCGCTTGCATGGTAAGGCGGGAAAGTTTTTCCCCCTCGAGTACGCTTGTCATGGCATGGTAATTTGCCAAAAACATGAAGGTTTCGTTGTGTTTTTGTGCTTCGACCATCTGTTTGATAGAGCCGAAATAGTTTCCTATATGCAGGTCTCCCGAAGGCTGAATACCCGTTAATACTCTCATGTGTATCCCTAAACGAAATTTTTGCGACATTATAACCAATGGTAATTACCTTTTCAGCTTAAGTGTGTTACCATTATTCCTTATTAAAACATGACGCAAGCGTCGTTAAAAGGAATACTGATGAATGTACAAATTCGTGCAAAAGATATCACGCTGCATGATGCTACTAAAGCTCATATCGAGAATGCCGTAGAGGTTTTTAGAAAATACTCTCTTGAGATTACGAAGATAAACGTGAATATCGAAGCTTTAAAAAAAGGGGTGTCGGTCGAGTTTGATATCCATGTTGCACATGCGCAACCCGTAGTTATTACACAGTCCGATGATGTATTGGATGCGGCGATCGATATCGCAGTAGACAGAGCTGCAACGGCATTGGGTCGTTTACACGAAAAAATGACCGATAAACACGCTGCTTCCATCAAAGAACTCGAACCAATCGACGCGTAACTGCTTGGCATGCCTTGTCGGCATGCTCCTCTCCTTTTAAATTTTATAGGTTATTTATGAAATATTTTTTTCTTCTCCTTCTTTTCTTTTTGGATCTTATTGCTCATGAACGATATTCGTTGCGCGGAGCATTCGGCGTTGCTACAAACAGTGACTACGGTCAAATTCTTTACGGTCATATCGAGGGGCATACGGGTAAGCCTAAAGTCTATGCGCTTGATGGAGGTTATTTGCTGCAAAAGAATCTTTTTGATGTGCCGCTTGATCTTTATCTGCACGGAGGTGTCGCCTATTTTGATGAAGGAACTTTGGGAAGCGATATTCACGAGACGACTCTTTATGTAAAACTTTACTACCGCTTCTTGAACGAAACACTCCGTTTCGGCTTTGGTGAGGGGGCTTCTTATACAAGCGGTATCCTTTTTAGCGAGTACGAATCGGCACGAAGCAGAAACGACAACACATCTCATTATCTTAACTATCTCGATACGAGTTTGGATTTTGATCTGGGGCGCGTAAGCGATATGGAAATACTTGAGAAAACATACATAGGGCTTGTGATTAAACACCGTTCGGGTATTTTCGGCTTGATAAACAACGTAAAAAAAGGCGGTTCAAACTATAACTGCTTTTATGTAGAGAAAAAATTCTAAAGGGGTCGTTATGTATCAATGGTTGGTATGGTTTCATATTATTTCTATGGTTTCTTGGTTTGCGGCACTTTTTTACATGCCGAGACTTTTTGTATATCATGCAGAAAATCGCGATAACGAAGGGTTTGTGCAGGTCGTAAAGGTGATGGAGATGAAGATATACAAATATATCGGACTTCCCGCTATGTGGGCGACGGTGCTTAGCGGCGGCGTTCTTGCTTACCGACTCGGATTTGAGGGCGGGTGGCTACATGCCAAGATTTTTTTGGTTGTTGTGCTGATGGGATATTTTCTCTCTTTGGGCGTAATGAGAAAAAAATTGCTTGAAGATAGATGTGAGAAAAGCGGCAAGTTCTTTCGCGTCTATAACGAAGTTCCGACTATCCTTTTGTTGGCGATCGTCGCCTTGGTTATTCTAAAACCGTTTTAATTTTTACATGCCACGGCATGTAAAAACTTCTACTTTTCCCCTTTTTTCTTCGCTTTAAAAAGAACGGGTGTTCCCGTGAAATTAAACGCTTCTCGCAGTTTGTTGGTCAAATAGCGTCTGTAGGTAAAGTGCAGCCCTTTTGGCTTGTTCATGATAATGGCGATTTTCGGAGGACGCGTCTCGTACTGGGTTGCGTAGTAGATGCGGATCACCTGTCCGTGCATCGTCGGGAGCTGATGGCGTCGCATAGCCCGCTCCATCGCCTCGTTGAGCCTAGAGGTCGTAATTCTTTGGGAATAGTTTTCGTTGATCTCTAAAATCATATCGTGGAGTTTATGGACACGCTGATGTGTTGCCGCCGAGAGAGTGATAATCGGGGCATATGCCAAGAACTTGAAACGATCGCGCACCTCTTTTATGATCTTGTCATGATCCTCTTTTTTGGCAATGTCCCATTTGTTTAAAACGATAATACATGCCAACTTGTTTTTATCTACAAGCCCTGCAATTTTTTCGTCAAGATCCAAAAACGGTTCGCTCGCATCTAAAACGACGAGTGCCATATTCGCTTTTTCAAGCATCTCCGTCGTGCGCATCAGGGCATACTTTTCGATTCCTACGATTTTTCCACGACGTCTTAGTCCCGCCGTATCGACAAACGTAAGTTGTTTCCCTTGGTATTCGATCGTCTCATCGATCGGGTCGATCGTGGTTCCCGCAACACTGCTCACCACCGAGCGCTCTTCGCCGAGTAAGGCGTTGAGAAGGGAGCTTTTTCCTACGTTGGTGCGTCCTATGATTGCGATTTTGATATGGTTGATAACATTTTCGTCAAACTCTTTGATCTTATCGTTTTGCGCGAAAATAGAATCCTCTTCAAACTCTTCGTCCTCTTCTTCGTCGGGATAGAAAAAGCCGTCATCCGCCTCTTCATCGTAAAAAGGCTCTTCATCCATAAAGAAAGCTTCGTCATCATCTATCTCGGGTTCGATCACGCCGACATCCTCTTCGTCTTCTTTGACAATGTCGCTCTCGGGCAGTTGTGCGTTGATCCATTCGATAAGCGCGATTGTGCCTCTGTTATGAGAAACGGAGATACCGAAAATCGTATCGGTACCGAACTCGTAGTAGTCCCAAAGTTTCTCTTTCATTTTGTCGTTGTCTATTTTGTTTACGACGAGTGCGACCGTTTTGCCGAGTTTTTGGAGTTCGTAAAAAAGTTTTTTGTCCTCATCTTCGGGGATACTTTTACCGTCCACCATAAAGAGGATGATATCTGCTTTGTGAGCTGCTTCGAGGGATTTTTCTTTGATCTTGTCAAAAAGTTCGCATCCTTTATCGAGCCCGCCCGTATCAAGTAGTTCGGCTTGTTTATTGAGAATAAGCGCAACTCTTTTTTTGACGTCGCGCGTCGTTCCTGCCAGATCGGAAGTGATAGCATCCCGTTTTTTGAGAAGTCTGTTGAAGAGGGAGCTTTTTCCGACGTTTGGACGACCGATAATTGCTATTTTTTTCATGGTAAGCCTTGTGTGTGTCTAGTGATTTCTATGCAGTTTGTAAAAATAACTTAGGAATATTAAGTGAAATTATAGCGAAATAAGTTGCAGGGAGGAAAAGAAGTT
>JAQUCZ010000108.1 GCA_028685945.1 Sulfurimonadaceae bacterium
CTTCTATCGAGGCGTAGATAGAGCGAAGCTCAAGGGCGTAGATAGGGTCGCATTTGAGGTTCACGCACAAAGGCAGCGTATCGGAGCACAAAGCAAACATCTTTTGCGCCACGCGGTAAACACGCACCCTCTCATCAAACGGATAATCGAACGTCGCGCCTTTTTTTGAGAGCAAATAGGCGTCTAATTCCATAAAATTCATACATCACTCCTACCGTGCAAACATAGATACGGATGATACCCTCATCTTATTTATGCTATACTTTCGCCAAACATTTAAAGGAGAGACCATGAAATATCAGACAACGTCCATTTTTATACCCGTAGCGAAGTTCTCATTCGCAAGCCTCTCTCTCCTTCTGCTGCACCTGCTGTAATTTCCCTTTTTTTACCTCTATTTTTTCATTTTTAGTTGTGCCTTTTAGGGCGTTCTACGCTTCTTGTTTGGCATGTATCGTTTTTATTGTTTGGTTAGGAGCATTCTATGCACACAAAATACAAACCGTATCCAACGGTCAAATTGGATAAACGAACGTGGGCGGATCGTGCCCTCACAGTCGCCCCGATGTGGGCAAGCAGCGATTTGCGCGACGGCAATCAGGCTTTGGCATCTCCGATGTCGATCGAGGAAAAAATCGATTATTTTCAGGCATTGATCGAGTTTGGCATCAAAGAGATCGAAGTGGCGTACCCCAGCGCCTCGCAAACGGAGTTTGATTTTTGCCGCCGCTTGATCGAGGAGGATTTAATCCCAAAAGACGTCACGATCGGCGTGCTTGTTCCCTCAATAGAGCGCCATATCGTACGCAGTTTCGAGGCGTTGCGCGGTGCCCCCAAAATCATCATGCATCTTTACAACCCCACGGCTTCAAACCAACGCGACGTCGTGTTTCGCCGCACCAAAGAGCAGATCGTCGCATTGGCTTTGCAGGGTGTGGTACGGGTCAAGCGCGAGGCGCAAAAGTTTGCGGGCGAAGTGGTTTTTGAGTACTCGCCTGAGAGCTTTTCGCAAACCGAATTGGAGTTTGCACTTGAGATCTCCAATGCCGTGATCGAGGCGTGGGCGCCTACCAAAGAGAAGCCGATGATTTTGAATCTTCCAAACACCTTGGAGGCATGTTCGCCCAACATCTACGCCGACCGCATCGAATGGATGTGCGCACACCTTAAAAACCGTGAAAGCATCATCGTAAGCGTACACCCGCACAACGACCGAGGGTGTGCCGTAGCAAGTGCCGAACTTGCCGTACTCGCAGGTGCGCAGAGGGTCGAGGGAACGATCCTTGGCAACGGCGAGCGCGCGGGCAATGTCGATTTGATCACCTTGGCGTTTAATTACTTTTCGCAAGGAATAGACCCGCGCGTGCGCATCGAAAAGGTCGATACGATTCTCAAACGCATCACCGCCATCACGGGCGCAAAAGTCGGCGAACGCCATCCCTACGTGGGTTCTATGATCTATACGGCGTTTTCGGGTACCCACCAAGACGCCATCAAAAAAGGGATCGAACACCGCCAAAATCATGGCATGCACGTATGGGAAGTGCCCTATTTGGCGATTGACCCGCACGATATCGGCAGAGATTATAAAGATGCCGTTCGGCTCAATTCGCAGTCGGGCAAAGGGGGCGTGGCGTACGTACTTAAAACCTTTTACGGTATCGACGTAGATGCCGAGATGTTGCTGCTTTTGGCACAAGAAGTAAAGCGCGTTAGCGAAGCAAAAGGGGGAGAGATAGGAAGCGACGAGATGTTTAAGGTGTATGAAGCATTAAGAGGCGCTCAAACCGACTAGCTCAGACGGCGGCATAGTGCATCTATCTCGCTGCCGATTTTTACCGCCTCCGATGCTTCTATACCGAGTGCTCGGGCTCTTTTTTCATAATTGCCAAGAGAAGCGACGACACTCTCAATAATACGCCTTGCGCTCTTTTCATCGATGAGATTTTTTTTTGCAACAAAGAGAAAATCCTCAATCGTAAAATCGCTGCTTTTGCCGTTGATCGTGGTGAGGTGCTCTTTGAGAAGCCCCTTGGAATAAGTGACGTCGTACGCGGGCGCAAGGTGCCAAACGCCCTCTTTGTCCATGATAAACTCAAAGTTCTTGGCATGATCGTCGACATTGCATGCCAAAGCGTTAAACACCATGCGCAGATACATTTGCTCTACGTCGGCTTGGCTTTTGCACAAAAAGTTTGTAAGCTTTAAAAGCTCTTCATAGGACATACTTTGAGGGATGCGGATATCTTTGTGCAACAGACCCGCCGCACTGCATACATGGTGTTTTTCGTCGTTTTCATCCCTGTCGTAGCGCTTGAATATCAGATGATGTTCCCCATCCTCTTCGATGAGTCGCATATCGGGGATCGTAATGCCGCACTCCCGTGCCAGCAACATGTGAAGATATTCAAGCTTCGTTAAACCGATGCTTTTGCTCCTCCCCGCGAGGTCTGGGTAAGACTCATCAAACTTCACTATCGAGCGCACAAAACCGTGTTCAAGCTCAGAACCGTTGGCATGTATGACCCCGCTTTCTCGGTTATAGGCGATGAGCATCTTGGGTCTTGCTCCGCCTACGGGGGAAGCGTTGTTGATGATATTCATAAAATCTTTGATCTTCATGCTTTGGGTATCGTTTTGAAGCACGTTACGCATCTCTTGACACAGCTCTTTCGCACGTAAAGCTCTATGAAGATCCGCACCCTCTTGATGCTCTTTGGGTCTGTACTCTATGGCGCCCATCCCTCGATCGGCTATGAATGTCAATTTTTGCAAAAGCGTTACGCTGCCCGCGCTAAAACCCTTGTTTTCAAAGTAGCGGTCGATAAAAGGCATCCCGTGTTTATCGGGCAGCGATTGAAAAAATACACCGTACATGCCATGATAAAGATCGGCTGCATCGGGATTGGTATAGGCGCCGCCGATTTTTTGGGTATGAAGTTTCAGGGGCGATATCTCAAGCCCGAGAGTTTTAAACGCAGGGTCGTATTCGAAATAAACCCTTCCCGCGTGCATCAGCATCGTGCCGATTTTATATCCGTAGATGTACGCTTCGACCTCTAACGACCTGCTCATACTATTTCCTTATCCGTTTGGGCAAAGATTCTTTTTGTGAAGCGGCGCGGATATCATCAAGAGTTTGAATCTCCTCATAGGCGATAAGCCCCTCTAGATTCGAGGTCATATCGAGCGCATAAAGTATCTGTACCAATGCTACAAGACTGATCTTTTTATGGTACAAAAACTTTTGATACGTAGCGATCGATAAAGATGCCCGCGCGCACAGATCGCTCTGACGCAGCTTTTTTCTCTTGCGTGTTTTCTCGATCATCTCGATAAGCTCTTCAATAAATTCATAAGGGGTTTTAAACTCTACCATAAACATCCTATAGTATGTGCTATTTCAGTAAATAAAACATTGTACATATTATAGTATGTTTTATATTTTTTGTGAAGGCTTGGCATGTAGATGAGGTTATAGTCAATGACTAGCGGCTCTTTTGTAAACTACATGCCATAATCGCGCTCGACTTTTGAGATACGTGTTCTAAAAGAGGCGTACCACTTCTCGTGACCCAATTTTTGAGCTTCAAGATGTTCTATGTTGGCTTTCCAGTTTTTAATTGACTCCAAGTCTGACCAATACGATACGGTGATGCCCACCTCTTCCCGCACCGATTCGACGCCTAAAAAGCCCGATTGCTTTGAAGCTAACTCGACCATCTTTTGCGCCATTGCGCCGTATCCGTTATCGCCCTCGGTGCGCAGTGAAGTGAAAATCACCGCGTAGTAAGAGGCTTGGGTGTTTGGGCTATGGATGACATCTTTTATTGCTTTTTTATATAGGCTGAAGGCTCACAGCCGCATACCGCAAACATAGGGTTTTACTCTATTTTCAGTATCGAATTCTGGAATACTAGTGCCCCAAAAAGCAACGTAGCAATCCTTCATCATTCCCATTTCGGGATCACGCCAAGTCGAAACAACGATACCAATTTTGTCTCGTTCCCAAGCTTCAGTTTGTGAGTGTATTTATGAGTCTGCGTTCCCAACGTCCTCGTTGGGAACGAGAGAAAAATAACTGTTATAAAACTGTTTTGCCGTTCTTGCGCTTTTGCTTGCCCTGCTTTGTGCAAAGCGAAGAGCCTCTACATGTAAAAGTTCTCTATCGCCTTTGTACTCTTTGAAGTAGCTCTCAACTACTGCTAAATACTCCGCTTGAGAGCCGTGATAAAAAGAGAGCCATAGTCCAAATCTGTCACTTAGCGAAATCTTTTCTTCTACGCTATCGCCGTAATGTATTTCACCGTTATTGCCTATTTTCGTGCCCTCATTGTCGCTATGATACTCTGTAATGAGATGTCTTCTGTTTGATGTTGCATATATTTTTACATTCTCAGGCGGAGACTCTATAGAGCCTTCTAAAATTCTTTTTAAACCCTTATACCCTTTTTCACCCTCTTCAAAAGACAAATCGTCGCAAAAGATTATAAACTTATACGGCAGATGACGAATCATGTCGGATATCTCTATCAAATCATCCAAATCCTCTCTATCTATCTCGATAAGACGTAATCCTTTGGAAGCATATCTGTTTATGAGTGCTTTGATAAGTGAAGATTTTCCGGTTCCTCTTGCTCCCCATAAAAGTACATTATTTGAGGGCAAATTGCCTAAAAAACGTTCCGTATTTTTAATAAGTTCCTCTTTTTGCTTCTCTATTCCTACTAAGTCGTCAAATGTAATATTTTCTATGTATTTTACGGGCTTTAAAAACTCTTTTTTTGCCCGCCAAATAGCTGCATTATAATCTTTAAAATCAATTCTATTATTCACTTTTTATATCCTCAAATTTCGCTTTCATTTTTTTCCTATTGATTTATCATCAAACACTTTTATTCACCAGACATTATAAACAATCCAACTTCACATTCACTAAAATACATAAAAATTAAAAACGTTACATGCCATGATTATAAATCTTCCAAAACCCCATGCCACACCCTCGCAAACGCCGCCACTGCTTCCTCTATCTCCTCCAGTTCAAATCCGCCAAAGCCCATGCGTATCGCGTCCCATTCACCGCCTGAGTAGTCGCGGGCGAAGTAAAGTTTTATCCCCGCTTCTTCGGCTTTGGTTCTCAACACATCATAATCGACATGGCATGTGGGGCGGATGTTTATCGCTAAACCTCCGCCTTCGCTGACTATCTCGAT
>JAQUCZ010000109.1 GCA_028685945.1 Sulfurimonadaceae bacterium
CGTGATGATATCGTCAAGTTCAAAGGGTGCTACCACGGGCACAGCGACTCTTTGTTGGTACAAGCAGGAAGCGGCGCGGCGACGTTCGGTAACCCAAGCTCTCCGGGAGTTCCTGCAGATTTTACGAAACACACCCTATTGGCGGAATACAACAACATCGAGAGCGTCAAAAAATGTTTTGCCGATTCCAAAGATATAGCATGTGTTATTATCGAGCCGATCGCGGGAAATATGGGGCTTGTGCCTGCCGATAAAGAGTTTTTGCATGAACTAAGAGCCTTGTGCGATGCAAACGGTGCGCTTTTAATTTTTGATGAAGTTATGAGCGGCTTTCGCGCGAGTATCCACGGTGCCGAGTCGATTACGGGGGTAAAACCCGACCTTGTAACCCTAGGCAAAGTGATCGGCGGCGGGATGCCCGTGGGAGCTTTCGGCGGGCGTGCGGATATTATGGCAAAACTCTCTCCGGAGGGTCCCGTATACCAAGCAGGAACGCTCAGCGGTAACCCCGTAGCGATGGCGGCGGGGTTAGCGGCACTGCGCAAACTCAAAGCAAATGCGCAAGTGATGCAGGTGCTAGAGTCGCGCGCAAAAAGACTTGTCGAGGGGATGCAAAAAGAAGCCTTGGCATGTGGCATACCGATGCAAATCGACGTGCGCGGCAGTATGTTCGGCTTTTTCTTTAACGAAAACCCCGTGAAAAATTTTGCCGACGCGTGCAAAAGCGATGAGCCTCTTTTTGCGAAGTTCCATGCCAAAATGCTTGCCGAAGGGTTCTATTTTGCATGTTCGTTGTACGAGACGGGCTTTATATCTACCGCAACCACCGATGCGATGATCGAAGAGACCATCAAAGCCAGTGCAAAAGTGTTTAAGGAGATTACCAATGGCTGAGGAGCAAAAAGAACAACATGCCAACGAAGAGGAAACGCCCAAATATAAAGCCCTTATAGAGGGAGCCGACAGTCTCTCTCTTGGAATTTCGATGGTCGTCGCGGTTGCGATGGGCGTTGGGATCGGGTATCTGCTTCGCAAATGGACCGACATCGGCTGGCTTTTTTGGGTCGGCGTGTTTATCGGGGTCGCCGCGGCGATACTCAACGTTTATAAAGCCTACTCAAAACAATACAAAGAGTTTGAAGAGCTTGCAAAACAACCCAGATACAAGGTAAAACAGCAGATGCAAGAGGATGAGGAGGATGAGGATTACGGTGAGAGAAAGTATTAAAATCCTCTTGGTGCTTGAGGGGTTGATCCTTCTAGCATCGCTTGTTTCGTTTTCTTTTTTTATAAACCTTCAAATCGCCTTTTTAAGCAGCTTTTTTATTATGATCGGTTCGATGTACGGCTATAAAAAGATGGTGCAAACAAAAATCGATGCGGGGGAATACGAAGAGAAACGTGATTTTTTAGACACCGTAGAAGACCCTCACGAACTCTACGACGAAACACCGCTTAACGATGCCCCCGCAGAGGAGCTTGATCTTAAAGCGATCGTCAAAGAGGAGAAAAAAAAGATAAAAACTTTCAGTATCGAGAGCATGAAACACGGCACGAAAGGGTCTCTTTCTCTTTTTAGAATTGCGGGGTATATCTTTTTGTTTTTGGGATTTGTTGCTTTAAAAAACAACGATCTTCTTGATCTTGCAATCTACATGCCATCCCTGCTTGGAGGGATAGTTGCGGCATATTTTGTAGGAAAAAATCTTTTTCTTAGCGAGTAATCATCGGGATGTTGATCGTGATCCCTTTTTGGACGTCGATATAAAAATTGGTGTTGAGCGAGAAAAGTTTTAGCTCGTTCATCGCCTTTTCGCTGCTTTTTTCTCCGCTTATCTCTATAGAGAAGATGGGGTATTTTTCGTTTTCGAAAATGATATGCTCCCCGACTCTAAAAAACACTCTCGTTTTGATCGTATCGCTTTGTAAAAAACATGCGTAGCTTTTGTTTAAAATCTTGATGATGTTGTTGGAATTGGTAATAATCTCGGGGATTGCAGGGTCGAAATCTTTGATGAAATCGATCTTCGTGCTGATGGAATTTGTCGATATACAAAGATCGATAAGGGTATAGATATTGACAAGCTGCCCGTTTGGTTTGGGGTTTTCAAGCTTAAGAGAGGGCATACGGTAAAGCTTGATTCCGATCTCCTCTTCGTTCTCGTACCCGACGGTGAGACCGAAGAATTTATAGCGACCGAACTCAAGCTCCAAAAACGTAGTTTTAAAACCAAACGTCACGTTTGCATAGCTCGTAGCAAGCTCAAAAATCTCCGAAGCACCGGTAGAACCCAGCAAAAACTGCGCTTCGGTGTTTAGAGAGAGTATCTTGCCGCTTGAACTAAAGAGCAAAAACGGGTTGTAGTCGTACTCGAGCCATTGTTGTTCGAAACTTATCTTCACGCGCTTTTAATCTTCGATGTAATTTTTAAGCTTACGCCCCACTTTAGGGTGTTTAAGCTTTTTAATCGCACTCGATTCGATCTGGCGTACCCTTTCGCGGGTAACGTTAAGCTCTTTACCGATCTCCTCTAGCGTTCTGTCGCTTTCGTCTTCCATAATGCCGAAACGGAGTTTGATAACCGCTTTTTCTCTTTCGTTAAGCTGCTCTAAAACCTGCTCGATCTGGACGCGCAAATCGTCTTTCATAATTGCATCGGACGGGGAAAGCGACGCTTTGTCTTCGATAAAGTCTCCAAAACGTCCGTCGTCTTCGTTACCGATAGGCGCTTCAAGGCTGATCGGCTCTTTGGTGATTTTAATAACGTTTTTAACCTTCTCGACCGAGAGTCCAACTTCCTCTGCGATTGTTTCTACATCTGGCTCTTTGCCGTGTTCTTGAAGGTGTTTACGCATGATTTTATTGATACGGTTGATCGTCTCGATCATATGGATCGGGATACGGATTGTGCGGGCTTGGTCGGCGATGGCACGGCTGATCGCCTGACGGATCCACCATGTGGCATAAGTGGAAAATTTGTACCCTTTTTGGTACTCGAACTTATCAACCGCTTTCATAAGCCCGATATTCCCCTCTTGGATAAGATCCAAAAACGGCAAGCCGCGGTTCGTATAGCGTTTTGCTATCGAAACCACAAGACGGAGATTTGATTTTGCCATTCTTGTTTTGGAGATTTCGGAGATGTTTTTCCCGCGTTTGATCTGCTCTAGAATATCGGAAAGTTTTTCCGGTTCCATATCGAAACTGTTTTTGGAAGCCTCTTTGGTTTGCACCAGTTTTTTGATCTCCATATAGGTGCTTACCATCGTAGCTTCGGGAACCATCGCTGCGATATCCTCTTTGGTAAGATCGCATATTTTATTCAGAAGCACTTTGTGGTTTGCTTTGAGCGTTGCGTTAAAAAGAGGAAGTTTGTACTCGAGACGTTTAAGCTCTTTATCGTACCCTTCGTCACTTTTGAGCGCATTTTCCATGGCACGCACAAGTTCGTTGATAAGTTTGGAAGTGGGTCCGAGATCCAAAAGTTTCTCTTTAAGGATCGATTTTTTAAACGTAACGTTAAGATAGTACGTCACGATATCTTCGTCGATTTCGCCGTCGAGATTTTCGGGTGCTTTTTCGGCAACTTTTACCCACTCTTTTTTCGCTTTTTCAAGAGCTTTAAAGCTTGTAGTGACCTTTTCGATACGGTTTTTGTCTTTTGCCGAAAGGGTTTTTTCCTCATCGTCCAAATCCTCGTTCTCGTCGTCGCTGTCGTTATCGTCGTCGCTGTCGTCCTCTTTTTCGTCTTCAAAACTTTTAAAAAGCTCTTTGACTCTTCTTTCGCGATTGATAAGCGGCTCTTTGTAGTCTAGGATGAAATCGATAAGATAAGGAACCGAACAGATCGCGTCGATGATGATACTTTCGCCGATTTCGATTTTTTTAGAGATTTCGATCTCTTCCTCTTTAGAAAGAAGAGGAATCTGCCCCATCTCGCGAAGATACATTCTCACGGGAGAATCGGAGCGCGACCACTCTAAAAGTTCGTGCTCTTTTAATATGTCGAAGTTTTCGGAATCGCTATTTTCGAGCATCTTTCTTTGTGCATCTTTGCGCGCTTCGGCTTCTTTAAAGTTTAGCTTTTTGGCATGTTCCGATGCGGTGTAGATACAAACCTTGTTTTTTTGAATAAGCTTGAAAATCGTCTTGGCATGTGCCGCGGTCGGTTGCTTGTCAAAAAGGTTGATAAGTGCTTCGTATGTCACACAATCTTTCGATTTGATATCTGCGAAAAAGTTTTCTATGGCTTGGTTGAGTTCTTTTGCAGTCATATTGCAGGTGCCTTGTCGGGGGATATTTTAAGGAAAATTAAAGAGTGGATTATACCGAAATTTTCTTAAGTATAACTTTTTTTTAATATTTTTTTGTATAGAAAAAAAGAGTTTGATTTTGGAACACCGTTTGCTTTACCAAGTGTAATTGATGCTAGAAAAAGGGATTTTATGCAGACAGGATACTACAGCGCGGCAGCGGGGATGGTGGCTCAGTTTAATCGCCTCGATACGATCGCGAACAATTTGGCAAACGTCAATACGACAGGTTTCAAGGAAGACAACCTTGTCGTGGGAGATTTTATGCGCCTCTATAAAGAAGCCAGAGACGAGCTCCCCAACCAAAACCATACGTTTGAGGCGGCACAGTTTTATAACCGTGCCATGACCAAGGCACCGCAAATCGTAGATGCCTATACCGATCATTCTTTAGGGACGATGCAAAAAACGGAAAATACACTTGATTTTGCACTTGCAAGGGAGAATCTCTTCTTTGTCGTCAAAACGCCGCAGGGGATACGACTCACACGCGACGGTTCTTTTACCACCGACGATGAGGGGCGCCTTATTACCAAACAAGGGTACGAGGTTTTACCGAGCGATTATTTTACAAGCAACCAAACGATAGCTTTTACAGAGCAAGACAGTATTATTTCCTCCGATAAAAACGGGCAACTCTCGGTCAACGTCCCCAACACTTTCGGTATGGCGCAAAATGCAAAACTGTTCGTAGCACAACCTCAAAACACGGCAATGCTTAAAAAAGAGGGGGATAATTTATACCGTTACGACGATATGCAATCGCTTGAAAACGTAGAAGAGAGCGGGGCGGTGCTGCAAGGTTTTATAGAAAAAAGCAACGTCAACGCCGTAAAGATGATGACGCAGATGATAGAAACGAACCGTTTGGTCGGGATGTACCAAAAAG
>JAQUCZ010000110.1 GCA_028685945.1 Sulfurimonadaceae bacterium
CCATATCATGCGACCTTGGTCTTGGCAATGGCGCATTTGAAGCGTACGGCTGCGATTTAGGATATGAGTACGTAAAAATCAACGCGGATTATAGAACGTAAATGTCATTTACAAGAACAAAAGTTACAGGGCAACAATAAATGTTACCGGAGGATTGAAGATTGGTTCAAAACAATGCAACAATCCTCGACTTCTTTTCAAAATTTCCAAACCAGTTATTTGAATTTGTCATAGTCACCGACATCAATATTAAAGCACATCCCAACTACTACAAAGCAATCTTCCGTAATATAAAAACAAATAAATACTTCTCAATATAAAAGGCAAATCAATAAAATATATTGATTATATTATTGATTGATATTATAATCAATTTATCTTATTGACATATTGGTCAATAGTTAGTATAATTTATAAAATATATTGATTTGAAAACATTTAATTTTTATATGGTTTGTCATTGCCGAGGAGGAAAGATGCTGTTTCAATATGGAAAAGTTGTTACCGGAAGTCACTTTTATGATAGAAAAGAGATGCAAAAGAAGGTGTTGAATTTTCTTACATCCGGACAATCTTTTATGATAAAAGCTCCTAGACGCTATGGAAAAACATCACTCATTAAAGAAGTAATGCGCAAAAATAATATTGATTGTTTTTCGATAGATTTCAGAAAAACTCCCCGCTTAGAGATATTCAATGATATGCTCCTAGAATATGTCTACTCTAAAATGGGAATAAAGGGTGCGATTGGGCAGATGAAAGAGAATGCAATCGCCTTTTTACGGCAGCATAAGACGACCGTTGGTATCAAAACAGATATTTTTGAGACATCCGTCGAGTTTTTCAGTAACGACAAAACCTCTCAAGATATACGCTTGACTAGAGCATTAGACTTTCTTGAAAATGTTGCAAAAGAGCTAAATACAAGATTCTACGTCTTTTTTGACGAGTTTCAGGATGTAAAAAAGATCACTTCGGAATTTGATATATTAGAATTGATGCGCGGTGCCATACAACACCATGAACATATTTGTTATATCTTTGCGGGTTCTAATATGACTATGATGACAGAGGTGTTTGAAAATAAAAAATCTCCCTTTTACAACTTTTGCCGAAAATTAAAACTCGACGCATTCGATATAACAGAACTTGCAAAAGAGATCCAAGCTGCTTTAAGAAAAAAAAAGATAGCTTTTGCGTCCGATGAACTCCTGCTCTCACTTTTACAAAGACTCAAAGGACATCCGGCTAATACCATGCTGGTGATGGGTATCATCGAGAGTAAAATGATGGATAATCAAAAGATGATGATTGATCAGGCAATCATTGATGAAGCATACGAAGAAGCTCTGGAGGAGATGGGTGATTTAATTAGTGAATACCTAAAAGAGGTACGCACAAAAGAGCATTTGCACGATGTTCTATTTAGAATGGCGAACGGTGAAGAACAGGTGCTAGAGCCAAGTTCCTTACAGCAAAAGAGGAAGTACCTTGTTGATATGGGATATCTACTGCACATTGACCGAGGAGAATATCAAATAATCGATGGTTTTTTAGAAGAAGATTTAAAACGTTTTAATGGCTAATACTTAGTAAAAAAGAAAGCTAGAATTCCTACCTGTAACATTAGTTCTTGTAAATGACAGTAAAACACTCCATGGCATGTAATCTCTTACATGCCAAAGCTTTTTCAATACACCATTCTTCACAAATAAAATAATCGTTTTTACCATAAGAATTTACAAAAGCGTTGGCGGCAGCATCGTTTTATGCTCGTAACACGGACTTCAGTCCGTATGAACTACTTTAACAGGCTAAAGCCTGTGTTACGAGGTTTTTGACATGCCAAATTTTTTAAACACAAAATCCCCTTAGTAGATGTATAATTCCTTTTTATTTCACACTTGGTTTAATGAGATCAAACGATATCTATATTGAATGTGATTGCTTTGAAACAAAATGAACTTTTTTATGAAAAAGGAGTTAAATGATACACTTTACCGTATTTGACAAGATTGCCGTGGCTATATCGATCATTATGATTGTTATGCTGTTTGCAATCAGCTTGAAAGCGTCGGGATTGATACTGAAAGATTTCGAATTTATGGGATTTTTTCAGATATGGCTTTTGTTCGGTTTTTACTATTTGGTAAATATGTTTATAAGAGCGGTGTATATTACGAACAAAGAGGGGAATAAAGAAGTATAATTGCGCTTTTAAACGAAGGTGAAAAAAGACGTGAACCAAGAAAAACTAACCATCGATTTGCTCTCGCAAATTGGAAAACTGCTTTTGCAGCACGGGGCAGAAACGGAGCTTGTAGAGACAAGCATCAAGCATGCCGCGATGAAACTAGGCGCTAGCAATCTAGCGATTTTAATCTTTCCAAATGCGATTTTACTGAGCCTCCCATCAAGTGATAGAGTTTACAATACCCAACTTTACAAAGCAGAGCGCCAAGACGTCAACTTTCGTGCGCTCGATAAAGTGACAACAATCATTGAACACATGGATGCCACTACCGACCGTGCGAAGCTTTTAGAAGAGTTAAAGCATGAAGAGGGCTTAAGCCCTATGTACCCTTACTACTTGCGTAATTTTATGGCGGGTCTTGGGTGCGGGGCGTTTAGTTTGCTTTTTGGGGGTGATTGGTATATCTTTTTAGCAACTTTTTTAGCTTCCTCTTTGGGGTTTTATCTAAACGGTTTTTTGCTCAAGCGCTATTTTAACCCTTTTATAGCGATTATTCTCGTCTCTTTTACTACGACTCTTTATTCGGGATTATTTGCTTTTGGCAACGAGGCGGCGCATATTGCTATTGCTTCATCGATTTTATTTTTGGTGCCAAGCGTGGCGTTTATTAATTCCGTAAACGATCTCACCAAGCGCCACTACACTACAGGGCTTGTTCGCGGTGTGCGTGGTGTGATTATCTCCTTTGCTATCGCTATCGGGATATCGTTGGCACTGCATCTTTTGGGCGTGGAGAAGTTTGTATGATTTTAGATATAGGTATCGGTTTTTGCGTATCGCTTGCTGTTGCGATCCTTTTTAATGCCCCCGTGCGCTCTTTGGTGCCCATCATTTTTTTAGGAATCGGAGCGGTGCTTAGTAAAAACTTTATGCTGCACTATGGCTTTAGTTTAGAATTTGCAACCTTTGTCGCATCGTTTTTTATCGGTCTAGTGAGTATCTATTTTGCGCATAGGCAAAAGATCCCGATTTTGGTCTATGCAATATGCAGCTCTATCGTTTTGGTTCCCACGATTAACGCGTATAAAGCGATGATAGGGCTTATTCAAATCTCGACCCACCAACTCAGCAATCAAGAGCTTATCACTCAATCGCTTCACTATGGCTTGCGAACGTGGCTAGTCTTTGGTGCCATCGCTATCGGGATCGTATTGCCTACGCAGTTTTTGAAAAAATACAGATTTAAAATCTTGTAGCCAAAAGCTACTCTAGCGTGCGTACGCAGCGTACGTGGATGGGGGTGCTTTTGGCGTATTTATAGGCATTTCCCGTGCGAAAGTGGATCATCCACGCAAAACCGGGGTAGCCCTCGAAGGTCTCAAGGCACCAATACCCTTGGGGTGCGGTGTGGAGAAACTCTTGTTTGATAGCGGGGCTTTCCCCCGAGTTGCCCACGATCGTTTTAAGCTCCTCCAAGAGTGGCAGGCGCCAGTTTGCGGCGTTGCCCAGACGCAACTCTTTGCAGTATTTTTGAGCCGCTGCATGGTTCATCGTCGCTGAAAGAGCATCGTCTTGCCATTGCAAACCTCTTTGGGTATCCTCTACGACGCTGCCCTCGCGAAGCAGTTGTGCGTGGGCAAGCGAGACACCCAGCAGCAAGATAGAAAGTTTTTTTACCATAGTTTTCCCCTTTTTTAAAATGTTACCCCAATGTCGGCAGATGCCACTTCATCTTAAAGGCGATGAGTCTTAGCAAAACGCACACGAGAGCCACAAGCACGATAGTGAATTCGCCAAGCAGCCCGAACATCTTTAAAAGCACCAAAAGCGTCGCGGCGATCACGGCTATGGAACCGTAAAAATCGCTGATAAGCACGCTTGGAACCTGATTGATCATAATGTCGCGAATCACTCCGCCCCCCACGGCGGTGATGAAACTTAGTATTACGATACCGAAAAAATTATACTCGGCATTAATCGCCAAAAGAGCCCCCGTAATGCTAAAGGCGACAAACCCGATCGTGTCGCTGATAATGAACATCCATTGCTGCTCAATTGAGGGTTTTTTGTAGATTTTAAAAAGAAAAACCGCTCCGAGCGTCGCAAGAAGGGTTGCTGCGGGGTAGAACGAGGTAAAAGCAAAAGGGGGATTGCTTAAAATGGCATCGCGGATCACCCCGCCGCCCAAAGCGGTCAAGGTGGAAGCGATGAGAATTCCCAAAATATCGAGACGGTTTTTGATAGCGACCAAAAAACCGCTTAGGCTAAAAGCAATAATCCCCAGTATGTCGGCATAGATGAAAAATTCAGGCATGCCAAGCGCTAGATTTGGTATTCGCTTTTAAACGCGACGTAGCGATGTGCCGAAGCGTAAAGCTCTTTGACCTCGTCGTCGCCGAGTTCGCGCACAACCTTTGCCGGGCTGCCCATGATGAGTGAGCGAGGCGGGAAGATTTTCCCTTTGGTTACAAGCGCACCCGCACCCACGATAGACTCTTTGCCGATCACGGCACCGTCTAAGATCGTTGCACTCATCCCGATAAGACAGCCATCTTCGATGGTGCATCCGTGCAGCATTACACGGTGCCCGATGGTGACGTCGTTGCCGATGATGGTCGGATTGCCGTCGCTCCTGTCGGGTTTTTTGTAGTGGGTGACGTGGATCATCGAGAGGTCTTGGATATTGACGCGGTCGCCGATCTTGATGTAGTGCACATCGCCGCGAACGACGCACCCGAACCAGATAGAACACTCTTCGCCGCAGGTAACGTCGCCGATCACGTCGGCTGAAGGTGCTACCCATGTGTTATGCCCGAGTTTCGGGCTTATTCCTTGGTATTTGTGCACCATATCAGCTCTCCACGAAAAGGCGTGCGGCTAACTGCTGTACGCTTGAGGGGGATTCTTTTTTTGTCGCTTTGGAAACTTTGTCGACAAACTCCTCCATCAGTTTTTGGTTGTTGATCGCTTTTGCATCGCCTGCGGCTACTTTGACGTAATTGC
>JAQUCZ010000111.1 GCA_028685945.1 Sulfurimonadaceae bacterium
CATAAAAGAGGATTATCGCAGCAAGTTTTTCATTAAAGTAGAAAAAGGCAAAGACGTCGCACTTTTGCCGCTTGATTACGATTTTCAGATATACAGCTCGGGGGTATATCCTTATCAGCGTAACCACGGGGAACATGCCATGGCATGGGGAACGACGGCACAAGGGGTGTACAAACTCGGAGACACGGTAGAGTATAAAATCTACGTAAGGGATCAGAACAACACCTCGCTTGAATCGTTTTACAAAAACGCCGTGTTTGACGTTTGCGTGTACGATCCTCTCGATACCCTCGTTTATGAGAACAAAGAGGTGAAACTCAACCGCTTCGGAGCCTTGGAGGGAACACTCAATATTCCTAAACAAGGAGCATCGGGTCGCTACCGTTTTGAGGTGAAGAAAATCGACGCAACCCCGAATACGTGGCACCCGATGAGTTTTTTGGTAAGCGATTTTACTCCTGCCTCTTTTAGCGTCAAAACATCCCTCAACAAAGAGCGGTTTTCCCAAGAGGATCAACTTGAGGTAAGTGTGAGTGCCAACATGTTTTCGGGGGGTGCGTACACGAATGCGCCTGTGAGAATTACGGGGCATCTAAAAGAAAAAAGGTTTCAAGCAAAAGATCCCAAAGCCAAAGGGTTTTATTTCACAAGCAACGGGTACGACGAGATGCAACTGCTTGACGTGCGGGAAAACCTTGATGCAAAAGGGGAGTTTCTCTACGATATGGCGCTTAAAGAGAGCCGCATACTCTACGGAACGCTTCTGTTTGAAGCATCGGTGCAGGATGAGCGGGGGAAATTCGTCGCTTCGAGCACGAGTGCCGATTATGCCCAAAGGGACAGATTCGTCGGACTTAAAACAAGAAGCTGGGTGTACGAAAAAGGGATCCCTTCCGCGGTGGACGTGCTTGTCGTCGATGCCGAGGGGATGATCCAAAAAGGGACGAAAGTAGATGTGCAAATCCAGTACAAAGAGTACAAAAGTGCGCGCGTAAAAAGCGGCGGGAACGCTTTTGTCTACAGCAACAGCGAAACATGGGTCGATGAGGGCAGTTGCAGCGTCGTCTCTTCAAACGAGCCTCTCGGGTGTGCATTTACGCCGCAACATACGGGAAGCTACCGTTTCGTAGCGCAGGCGCAAGACACCAAAAACAGGGCACTTACAAGCGAAATATACACGTGGGTAAGCGGCAACGACGTCGTGGCATGGAACCAAAGCAACGATGCAACTTTAGAGATCATTCCTCAAGAGGAAAACTACAAAGTGGGCGATACGGCGAAATACCTTATCAAAAACCCTTTTCCAAAGGCGCAGGCACTCATTAGCATCGAGCGTTACGGCGTGATCGAGTCGTGGGTCGAGACGTTTGAGGGGAGCACCCATATTTTGGAGTTTAAGGTAAAACCCGAGTATATTCCGGGGTATTATCTCAGCGTAACGCTTATCTCTCCCCGCGTTGCTCAGCCTCTTGGGGAGGGGTTTGTCGATCTGGGCAAGCCGAGCTATAAAATGGGGTACGTAACCACGACCGTGAACGATACCTACAAACAGCTGCAAATCAAACTCCAAACCGATAAAGAGGTGTACCGCCCAAGAGAGAAAGTACGGCTCACGATTGAGGCTTCAAAAACAAAAGGGCAAAAACAAGAACCTTACGAGTTTGCCGTTGCGGTGGTCGATCAGTCGGTTTTGGCACTCAATAAAGCGGGGATGAACTACTACGACCCATATAAAGGGTTTAACAAACTCGAATCTCTCGACCTTGTGAACTACAACCTTATCAGCCGTCTCGTGGGGCGTCAAAACTTCGAGAAAAAGGGAGCAAACCAAGGGGGTGACGGCGGCGGGGAAGCCTTTAGCAACCTGAGAAACAATTTTAAATTCGTCGCCTACTGGAACCCGAGCGTTGTAAGCGACGCACAAGGCAGAGCGCAACTCTCTTTTGAACTCCCCGATAACCTTACGGGGTATAGCGTGATCGTTTTGGGAGTAAACAAAAACGACGTAATGGGGATGGGGCAGGGGAGCTTTAAAGTAAACAAAGAGACCGAAATACGCTCCGTTATGCCCAATCAAGTGCTTGAGGGGGACAGTTTTGATGCGGGATTCGTGTTTTTAAACCGCACCGCGCAGCAAAGAACTTTAGATCTTTTGATCGAGACGACGGACACGAAAGGGGAGACAACCCGACAAAAAGCTTCGCTCAAAGTGGAACCTTACGGGCGCGAAACCTTCTTCTTCCCCGTTACGACCAAAGAGAGCGGCACGATAAGATTTAAAGTAGAAGCATCCGACAAATACGACAAAGACGCTTTTGAGCATAAACTTTCGGTCAAAAAACGGGTCTCACTCGAGACAGCGGCAAATTTCGGCTCTACAACCGATGCAACGATCAAAGAAGCGCTGCGTATTCCCAAAGATATCTATGCAAACGTCGGTTCTATAGGCGTGGTGCTCTCAAGCACCGTGATCGGCAATATCGACGGGGCGTTTGCCTACCTCAAAGAGTACCCCTACTGGTGTTGGGAGCAAAGACTCAGCAAAGGGATGGGAGCGTCAAACTTTTTGGAGCTTAAAGAGTATTTGCAAGAAAACATGGCATGGGAGGGCGCCGATGCGCTTATCAAACAGATGCTCGCCGATGCCGCGACCTACCAAGCGCCAAACGGCGGGATGGCATTTTGGATCGGTGCAAACGAATATGTCAACCCCTACCTCTCCGCTTTTAGCGCATTGAGTTTTGAGTGGCTTCGGGCAAAAGGGTACCAAATCGACGATGTCGTGGCATCCAAACTTCACGGCTATCTTAAAAACTTTTTGATGCGCAACGAAGCCCCTTCTTATTATTCGCAAGGGATGGTCGCAACGATACGTGCGGTTGCCCTGCATGCCCTTGCCAAAGCGGGGGAGATCAACGCGGCGGTGGTGGAGCGCTACTACAGCCATACCTCTTCGATGAGTATTTTCGGAAAAGCCCATTTCCTACAGGCATTGCTGCACACGAGGGGGGATGCAAAAATGCAAGAGGAGCTTCTTGATGCCCTTTTGGCGGCATCGACGCAAAGCAGCGGCAAAATGGAGTTTAACGAAACGCTCGATAGCGCTGCAACGTATCTGCTAGGATCGAATATGCGGACAAATTGTACGGTGCTCTCAACCCTTTTACTCGCAGAACAAGAGAGTAATCTGGTTGCAAAAATAAAAAATAAAGCACCCCTGCTTGTGCGCACTATCACGCAGTTTGGAGGGGGAAAATCTCACTGGAACAACACGCAGGAAAACCTTTATTGTATGAATGCGCTTATCGATTACGCGCGGGTGTATGAAAACGAGGAACCCTCAATGGATGTTGCGGTACGGCTCGATGCAAAACTTTTGGGCACGAAACGTTTTGCGTCCAAAAAAGAGGGGGATGCTTTTATTGCCAAAACGATCGAAGCGGAGGACTTGGGCAAAGATATGGTGCTGGAGATAGAAAAAAAAGGAGCGGGACGGTTGTACTACTCTTCGCGCCTGAGTTACGCCCCTACGATTTTGAGTGCGGAGCCTATCAATGCGGGGTTTGAAATCTATAGAGAGTATATGATAGAGGAAAACGGCAAGTGGAAAAAACTTGCATCGCCGATAGAGATTAAGAGGGGAGATATCGTACGAATCGATCTGTTTGTTTCTTTGGCTTCGCCGAAGTATTTTACGGTGCTAAACGATTATGTGCCGGGGGGACTTGAGCCGATCAATGCCGATTTGGCGACGAGTTCGCAAAACGATGCACAAAGTGCCTCTACCGACATGCCTGCCGATTCGCGTTGGCATGCACGCGATGCGTACAGAGGATTCGGCGGTTATTACGACGGTTTTTACCACAAAGAACTGCGTCACGACGTTGCACGCTTTTATGCCGATTATCTGCCCGCGGGGGATTACCACCTCTCTTACACGGCGCAAGCGATCGCATCGGGGAACTTTAGCGTGATGCCCGCACATGCCGAGGAGATGTACGATCCCGACGTATTCGGAAAAACGGTTCCCTTAGAGCTTCAAGTGCGCTAAAAGGGGCAGATTGAAAAAAATTCTAGTTGCCTTTGTAGTCGTAGGAGGTCTGTTTTTTGCTCTTTGGCATGTGCAAAAAAGTCTCACTGCGTTTCCCCCGACGCTGGAAAGTTTGCTTGCAAAGGGGAAAAAGCAGCATTTTTACGATCGCAACGGCGTGCAGCTTAATACCACTTATGCCAACCGCTACAACACGGTGGATCTTTTAGAACTTCACGAACTCCCCGAACTTTTAAAAGAGGCGCTTTTGTTTTCGGAAGATAAAAACTTTTTTGAACACGGCGGCGTCGATTGGGGGGCGAGAGCGCGTGCTATGTGGCAGAATATTCGCGCTTTTACAATCGTTAGCGGAGCAAGCACGATCACCGAACAGACGGTGCGCATTATCCACCCCCGTCCGCGCACGTTTTATTCCCGTTTTTTAGAGGGGTTTGATGCTCTTGTTTTAGAGAAAAAGTTTTCCAAAGCGCAAATTTTAGAGTTTTATTGCAATCAAGTCCCTTTCGGTGCTAAACGCAAAGGGTTCAAACAGGCTGCGCGTTACTATTTTAACCGCGACGTCGATACCTTAAGCGACGCCGAAATGCTTTCTTTGGTTGTCCTTATCCGCTCCCCTAAATGGTACGATCCTCTCAAACACGCGCAAAAACTCAAAGAAGCGGTAGATCGCCTTGCAAAAGCGCTCCATGCCAAGAACAAACTAAGTTCCCTGAGACTTGATGCACTGCTTGCATCCGACATCCTCCCCTCTGCGGCGCTTCACGAGGTAGAAGCGGGGCATTTTTTGCGCTATGTCACCTCTAGGCTCGATGTTTCGATGCAAAATGCCCCGCGCATCTATACGACGCTCGATAGTTTTTACCAAGATGCGATCCAAAAAGCGCTCAATACGAAACTACGCTCACTTGTGAAAAAAAACGTGCAAAACGGCGCCGTGCTCGTGCTTGACCATCGTACGAACGAGGTGGTGGCATGGGTCGTAGGGTTTGCAGGGGAAGAGAAACCTTTTACGATGTACGATCCGATCCTTGTTGCGCGTCAACCCGGTTCTGCATTGAAGCCTTTTTTGTACGCCTCGGCGATCGAGAAAGGGTGGGAAGCCGATACCCTTATCGACGATAGCCCTTTAAACGAGGGGATCGGC
>JAQUCZ010000112.1 GCA_028685945.1 Sulfurimonadaceae bacterium
TAGTGGTTCTGCTAGTTCAAGAAGTTTTTCTTTACTTATATATCCCATTTCATATGCTACCTCTTCAAGACAGGCTACTTTTAGACTTTGTCTATTTTCAATCGTTTGAATAAATGAAGATGCTTCAAGTAAAGATTCATGAGTTCCAGTATCAAGCCAAGCGTACCCTCTTCCCATTAGTTCTACTTTTAATCTATTTTCATTTAGATAATCTTGATTTAAAGTTGTGATTTCTAATTCACCACGATCACTTGGTTTTACATCTTTAGCTTTTTTTACTACATCATTTGGGTAAAAGTATAGTCCTACAACAGCATAGTTTGATTTTGGCTCTTTTGGTTTCTCTTCAATAGAGATTACATCACCATTTTCATTAAATTCTGCAACTCCATATCTTTGGGGATCACTTACATAATAACCAAATACAGTTGCTTTATTTTCATCTTTAATATTTTTTATACTTTTAGATAAAAGTTCAGTTAATCCATGACCATAAAAAATATTATCACCAAGAACTAAACAAGCATCATCACCATCAAGAAACTCTTCCCCTAAGATAAAAGCTTGTGCAAGTCCATCTGGAGACGGTTGCACTACATATTCAAATCGCATCCCTAAATCACTTCCATCACCTAGAAGATTTATAAAGCTCGGTTGATCTTGTGGAGTTGTGATTATAAGAACCTCTTTAATTCCTGCTAACATAAGCACCGAAAGCGGATAATAGATCATAGGTTTATCATAGATTGGCACTAGTTGTTTAGATACACCTTTTGTGATTGGATAGAGTCTTGTTCCACTTCCTCCTGCTAGGATTATGCCTTTCATTTATTATTCCCTTTAATATCGCGCTTGCCGTAACTCTGCTCAAACCCTAAATCAGTCACCAGACTGCCCGTACCGCTCGTATCTTTAGCACTCCCTTGAAAAAAAGCGCTGCTGTAGCCTTTGTCTCTAAGTATTTTTATAATTGAATTATAGGAAAAGTCTTGAAGCTGCGATTTTGCAATACTTTTACCTAAAGGGTTTTGATAAGAAGCAAATGTTGCGAAAATCCCCTCTGTAGTTCTATGCCCGCTAGCTATCATCACTTTGGGGCGCACCGACTGTTGTAGCAAACTGTCAAAAAAAGGTGTGGTAGCATGTTCATAGCCGTAACTTTTCATATACTCGGCCGTCCAACTCTCAGAGAGCACAAAAACGATATTTGGTTTTTCTACCGCAAGATTGGGCGCGAAATTTTCACTCTCGCTCTCATACATCTCTTTAACGATCTCTTTGTAGTTTTGCGCCCCCTCACTTTGCGGTAAAGTCACTTGTTCGACTTGTTTATTTGCATTTGCCAAAACGTACAAGGTATTATAAGCTCCGTTTAATGCAATTGCCGCCGCTTTCTCATCGCCGACATTGTTGGCTTGCCACGGGTGCAGCGGTATGTGTTGGAACATCCCACGAACAAAAAAAATAGTTATTACGATCATGAAAAATTTTTCTACCGCATAGGTTTTGCTCAAACTCATATGCGTATGTAAGCCGACCCTGATGATGAGAGCAAATAAAACCAACGCGCCGATAAGCGAAAACGATACAAGCATGGCATGTTGCGTTAGCGCCGTTGCCATAAGACCTTTTGAATCATGCAGTGCGCTGAATATCTCATACCCTATATGGCGGCTTGAGTCTTCAAAATACATAATATCGCTCATTTGAAATAAAAACAGCCCCGTGAGCGCTAAAGCAAATACATAAAGAAATGTTTTTTTATGAAAATCAAAAAAGGTGACCATCAACGCAACCGCGCCGCTCACCGCAAGATCGAACTTATAACCCCAAAAGATCGCATAAAGAATCTGCATGTATTCTAAACTATGAGCTAGTTGCGACACATACATACTAAAAATAAACTTCGTGCACACAAGTACACAGTAGCTTAGAATAAAAACGACGACGTAGTTTTTCATAAATCTCGAAGCTTTTTTTGAACGTTTTGGAATATATTTGCTCTTTCTTCCTTGGCATGGGGGATCATAAAATGCTCTTGCAAGGTGACATCGCCAATGCTTTTCCATCTTGCCGCACTCGCAAAAAGGGTGTCGGCGAAGAAGGTGATCGTGCGTGTGCCCACAAGCGAAGCGAGGTGGTAGGTTCCCGTGGAGGTGCTGACGAAATAGGCAAAACCGCTGATGAGTTTAGCAAACGCGACAAGCCCCTCTTGGGAGACGTAAAATACCGCTTTTCTCCCTCGAAGTTTCTCTTGCATCGTCTCGTACAGCGCTTTTTCATCGGGTCCGAAGGTGAGCACCACATCATAACGCCCCTTCTGCAGCACCTCATCGATCAATACGACATACTCCTCAAGGCTCCAGTTTGCATCGGAAGAACCGCCGAAACCGACGTGAAATGCAACGACCTCTTTGGTTATGGCATGTTGTTTTACAAAATCTGCATATATTTGAGCAGCATCTTCAAAACGAAGAAGCGGTTTGGGGTACGCCAAATCGATATTTCCGAACACCTCTTTAGCAAGCGCCAAGTTGTACTCAAACTCCGCCATTTTTACTTCGGAACGTCGCTGTCTGATACGACGGGTATAAAATATTTGCGCAATCTTGGTCGCGGGCGCTATCCGCTTGGGGATGCGCGCCAAAAACTGTGCAAGCGCCACGCGAGTGTTTGAGAAAAGGGTCACGGAGATATCTATCTTGGCATGTCGCAATTTTTGTGCCAAGGCAAAAACGGAGCTCTTAGGCTCATCGACGATCACCTCGTCGATAAAGTCACATGCCAAAGCCAGTTGTTTATTCAAAGGTGCCACACATGCCACGATTGTATTTTCCGGGTTGTGGTGTTTTAGCACATACAAGGTCGGCAATGCCGTGATAAAATCGCCCAGTTTGTCGTTTCGTACTACCAAAATTCGCATCAATCTTCTCTCACTCGCAAAAACGAAGCAAATTTCGGCTTGCCCCGCTTTGTATAACCGTAAAATTTAAAAGTTATAATTGTACCGAGTTGCGGAGGATTTTGCCTTATTTTCGTATCTAATCCGCTCCCTAGAAAAAATCTCGTCCCATCAGGCGTCTCCACTTCAAGACTTCCGAGCATCCCCTCGTACTTTCCCTTCCCCTGCTTGTACCCCACCACTTTCGCTTCGGCATCCTCGAAGGTTTTAACTTTTAACAACTGCTGCGTACGCCCGCCCTCATATGGAGCGTGAGGGTTTTTCACCATCACCCCCTCGCCTCCCTGCGCGATCACCTCCTCTAAAAACCTCTCAAGTGCCTTTTTGTTTTCGCACTGCCTTTGCTCTATGATGCGCACAGGCCATAGATTTGTTTGGTTTTTATACACTTGCAGTTGCGCCAGCCTTTGGTAAAAATCCCCTTTGGCATGCGGCACTTCAAAGACCATGTAATGCACGTTTTGCCACCTCTCATCGGGGCTTTGTGCCATCACGATCGACTGGATCGCTTCAAAATCGCCCCGTTTTGTCCACAGCTCCCCATCAAGCGCAAAGGGGGGAAGATTTTTCGTAAACCATTCGGGTGCCGCTATGGGTCGCATCTGCCTCGTATAAAGGTTTTTACCGTCCCAATAGGCGCGAATACCGTCGAGCTTTTCCGACATAACCCAACCTTCGATAGGTTGATTTTCATACATCTGCGCTTTTTGCAGCTCCAAAGCGCCGCATGCCATAACAATAGAAAAAAATAGTAAAAACCTAAAAACAATACTCATAGAACCATTTTATCTTAACGTTGTATAATTTCGCATTTGATGTAATAAAATTATTTTGAACTAGATTGCGGATCAGGTCCGCAATGACGTATGTGTCGTCATCCTGAACCCTAAAGAAACATCGCGTTGCGAGCGCTACGCTTGTTTTGATTCAGGATCTAAAAAACCCTATTTACACTTCACTATTTCGGAGAAAACAGTTGCAGTCACCTTTTGCATGGGATAACTTTTCAGACCAGCCCGCACAGCTCAAAGACAGAACATTCAAGAAAAAAATGCGTAAAAAAGAGTTTGTTTCGCTCCTAAAAACCGCTTTTACTGCACTAGCAATTCTCCCTTTTTCTCTTGTTATGAGCCCTTTTATACGGCGCAAACATATAAATTCTCACGATTTTTTCTGCATGGGGGTCGATTTTGAGCGTTACCCGCAAGAAACACTCGAAATGATCGAGGAGCTCGGCGTATCGCGGATTTTGGTGCGTTGCAAACTTTGGGAGATGGAAAAACTGCCGCTTCTCAAAGAGTTTCTTAGAACATGCCAAGGAAAAAAAGTCACTCTCAAGATCATGCAAGACCGCGAAAATATCGAAGATGCCGCACTTTTGGAAAACAACCTTAGAACAATTTTCAAAGAACTTGCAAATCTTGTAGAACTTTTTGAGATCGGTACTACGATCAACCGCGCCAAATGGGGGTTTTTCAGCGTCGACGAATATAACCGATTTTTCCAAATCGCGTATGATCTAAAAGAAAAAGAATTCCCGCATGCCAAGCTCATCGGCAGCGGCGTGATCGACTTTGAATACCATTTCACCGCGCACACCCTGTTTAACCTTTACAAATACCGCTACGACGGTGTTGCCGCACTTCTCTACGTCGATCGCCGCGGCGCGCCCGAAAACCTGCAGATGGGGTTTGATCTCTCCGACAAGATCGCGCTTCTTAGCACCATGACGTGGCTCAGCCCCAAAAGCAAACATGTACTGCATATTACCGAGACCAACTGGCCCATCACGGGCACCGCCCCCTACGCGCCCACGAGCGAATACGAATGTGTAAGCGAAGAGCTTTATGCCTGTTTTATGCTACGCTACTACCTGTTATCACTCGCTTCGCAGCAGGTAGATTCCCTCTCGTGGCATCAGCTTATAGCACCCGGGTACGGTCTCGTCGATAGCCGCGAAGGGTTGCGTAAACGTGAAGCGTTTTTGGTGTATAAAACGATGGTACAACAACTCTCTCGTGCGCAATTTTTGCGTCTGGACATCAAACGGGGCTACTATATCTGCCAGTTTCTCGTCGATGAGGAGCTTGTGCAGGTGCACTGGTCGCTTACTCCTACGACGCTACATGCCATGCCGAATTTTGAAGTCACCGACCATATGGGAAAACCCGTGAGCGATGCGATCCTCTCTATCGGTGACGCACCCCTTTATATCAAA
>JAQUCZ010000113.1 GCA_028685945.1 Sulfurimonadaceae bacterium
ACACCCTCTTCGGTTCCCACTTCGTATTTCATAAACTGGGTTACCGTATTTTGTAGCAACGCATCCTCGATCGGGTGGGCATACACGATTTTGGCACCGTTGTGTTTTGCCGCGCTGGTCATCGCATAACGCACCGCAGGATTGTCGGTAGCGATGCGCGAACCGATCACGATGATCGCATCCGACTGTTTAATCGCATCAAGCGTGCCGCTGTGGTGTTTTTTCCCGCTGATAGAGCCGTATGCGTTCATAAAACTTTGGAAGGTTCTTGCATCTTCGTTAAAGAGTTTTACCCCGAACTTCTCTTTGAACATCTGCAAGATATACGCTTCTTCATTGGTTATCATCGAGCTAAAACGGATCGCCTTGGCATGTCGCAGCGCATCCACCGCTCTTAGAAACGCCGCTTCGTCTTTTTTGACGATACGGTTTTCAAAATCAAATCCGAATCTTCCCGCACCGCAAAGCGATGTAAACTCGAAGTTGTTTTTTACTCTGTAGATCGCATCCTCACCGTTGATCCCCGCATGGCGCGTTTCATACTCGAGGGCACAACCCGCCGAACAGTGCGCACAGGTTGCAGGTACGCGAGAGAGTTCCCAAGCGTTTGCACGGTATTTAAAATCGCTGCTCACAAGTGCACCCACGGGGCATACCGCAATACACTCGCCGCAGAACGTACAATCGAGCGTATCGGCATTTTTAGGGATGATCACCGAACCGTAACCGCCGAATTTGATATCGATCGCATCGTCTCCGATCACTTCGTTACATACGTGTACACACTTCTCGCACAAAATACAAAGAGCGGGATCGTAGCTGATAAGCCCCCAGTTTTCTACTTTGCGCGACTGGTCGCGTGCACTAAAGTTTTGCGCCGCTACTCCGAACTCCAAGGTTTTGTTTTGCAGATCGCACTCACCCGATTTGTCGCATACGCCGCATTCGAGCGGGTGGTTGACGTCGTAGAGTTTCATAATATTGGTGCGCTCTGTCTCCAACTCTTGCGAATTTGTTTTAATAGCGATCCCCTCGGTCGGAGGCGTGTTACAACTTAAAACAAAACCGCTCACGCCCTCCGCTTCTACCACACACATACGGCACGAAGCACACGGCGTCGTTTTGGAGATGTAGCACATCGTAGGGATATAGAGACCGTTTTTGCGTGCGACTTGTAAAATCGTCTCGCCCCGTTTTGCCTCTACGGAGATACCGTCGATCGTAAACTGAATCATTTTTTCCATATCTCCCCCTCTCATGTTGCTATCATCGCAATATAGTAACAGCGCATACAACGATCTGCTTCGGCAAGCGCTTCTTCTTGGGTAAACCCTAAATTTACCTCTTTGTTGTTGTCTTTTCTTACGTCCACTTCAAGCTTTTCGCTCACCATTCTCGGTAAGCCCGGAAGCCAGCCGCTTACTTTCTCTTTTTTGTCGTAGACTTTGAGTTTACGTAAGTGGTCTTCCATAATCTCATCGTCGGTTAGAGTGATCTCACCCGTTTGCACGTAGCGCGCCATAACCGAAGCAGCACGTTTGGCTTGACCGACGGCATTAACGATAGTCATCGGACCGTATTCACAGTCTCCCGAAGCAAAGATTCCTTTGCGAGAGGTCATATAATCTTTCCCGTTTGTCTTAATCGTCGCCCAAGAGGTCATCTCGATCTCCCACTCGCTCGGCAGCAATTTCAAATCTGCCGATTGCGAAACCGCAGGAACAAGATAATCCGCTTCGATCACGTAAGAAGCACCTTCCACTTTTGCAAGCTGCGGACGCCCTCCGTTTGGATCGGGTACGAGTTCAAACTTATCGATAAGAAGCGATTTTAAAACATCGTTCTCATCACGCATCTCCGCAACTGCCGAGTGGAACAAGAACTCTACACCCTCTTCGACCGCTTCGTGGTACTCTTCGTAGGTCGTATTGCTGATAATCGTTTTCTCGTCGCGACGGTATACCATATATACTTTTTTCGCATTCGCACGGATCGCACAGCGCACGACGTCCATAGAGGTAAATCCGCCCCCGACGCACACGAGTGTTTTTCCCGTAAGGTCGACATAATCGGTAGTTAAAAGATTTTTCTCTTGATCCTCTTTGGATATGGTGTAGCCGTATTTCTCGAAAAGGTTTACCTTATCCAAGAAATCGATCGCACCCCAGTACCCTTTGATCTCGGCTCTTTCGTTTTCACAGTACACTTTTTTGGAGATACGCGTTCCAGTCGCTACCATTACGGCATCGTATTCGTTCTCGAAACGACGTATATCGTCGGCTGTCACTTTATGATTGACTATAAAGTTAACCCCCATATCGCGAACACATTCGATATCGATGTTGTATTTATCGATCGGCATGCGGTATTCGGGAACCCCTACGGCTACCTCGCCGCCGAGAACCGGAAGTTCTTCGTAAACGTCTACGTCGATCCCCTCTGCCGCCAAGTAATATGCCGTCGTAAGACCCGCAGGTCCCGCACCGATAACCGCTACGCGCTTAGAGATGCTCGGTTTTTTCTCGATCGGGTGAAAAAACCCGAAACCGTGATCGGTCTCCCAATCCGCACCAAGACGTTTAAGCTCCATAATAGAGATGGGCTCGTCAAGATTTGTTCTACGGCATGCCGTCTCACACGGATGGGGACAAACGCGTCCGCATACGTGAGCAAGCGGCATTGTTTGACGGGTTGCCAGAAGCGAATCGTCAAAACGTAAATCTCTAACCCCCTCGATATACGCGGGAATATCGACGTGTGCAGGACATGCGTCCATACACGGTGCCGTAATTTTAGCTATATAGCCAACCTCTTGATGGTAATGTTTCGAGGGTTTTTGCTCGTTTATACATGCCATAAACTCCTCTTCAAAATGGGTCATAAGGTCTAAAATAGGGTTAGGAACCGTTTTTCCTATCTCACATTTAGAAGTGACCTGCATACTCTTACCGATCTCTTTAAGGTGTTCCAAATCAGATACGCTTCCCTCGCCGCGAGCAATCTTGTCAAGCATGTCGTAAAGGATTCTACCGCCCCATCTACCGGGTGCGCAGCGTCCGCATGCCTCAGAGTACTCTTGGTATTGTGCCGCGTATTCCGTACACAAACGGATCACGTCCACCTCTGCATCAAAGAGCGCTACCCCGTCCCAGCCTATAAAAGCGCGGGAGCTGCGGTGAGCGTCGTACTGTGCGGGGAGGTTGTAAGCTGATTCTTCCCACTCTTGCTCGGGCTTGCCGGCGTTATTGACCAGTTCCCCGTTCCAAGTAGAAAAATAGACTTTACCCACAATGCAATCCTAATTTTTTTTGCAAACGAGAGTCCAGTCGACTTCGTTGAATTTTAAGGAGTTTAGCAACTCGTACCCGCACTCTTTTACCAGATCCGCCGATTTTTGGATAGGAGAAAAATCTCCGATCTCAAACAAGAAGATAGCAACCTCACCCTTTTTGTGTGTCCCGAGAATCTCTTTCATTCTAGGCTCGAAAGCCCCTTTGAGATGTCTTAAATCATATCTTTTCATTAGCGGTCTACCTCTCCAAATACGATATTCGTTGTACCGATGATGGAAACAACGTCCGGAATATAATGCCCTGGTAAAAGGTCGGTGAGTATACCCGTATGCCAAAACGACGGCGTGCGTAGTTTAAGTCTGTACGGGTAAGGTCCCCCTTGAGAGTTGATGTAGTATCCAAGCTCCCCTTTAGGCGATTCGGTCGCTACGTACACTTCGCCCACCGGCGGTCTCATCCCTTGCGTTACAAGCACAAAGTGCTGCATAAGCGAGTAGTTTTGGGTCATAATATCAAGCTTAGGAGCCGAGATATATTTCGGTGCATGTGCCATAAGCTCCGTTTGTCCGTTTTTCACCGTATCTTCGTACATATCGATTGTTTGGTACAAAATACGCGCCGATTGTCTCATCTCTTCCATATAGATTTTATAACGTGCGTAGTTGTCGCCCTTGTCGGAGTAAGGCACGTCAAATTCTACTTCGTCGTAAAGTTCGTACGGCTCCTCTTTACGGATATCCCATGCCACGCCCGAGGCTCTGAGCATCGGTCCCGTACAGCCCCATGAGAGTGCCATCTCGGTAGAAATCGTCCCGACCTCTTCCATTCTCATGCGCCAGATACGGTTGGTATCTAAAAGGTCTTCGTAGTCTTTGATGTTTTGCGGTAATTTATCCAAGAAGGTTTTTAGCTGCACGATAAAATCCTCTTGAATATCAAGCGGTACACCGCCTATGCGGATCGCCGAGTGGGTCAAACGCGCACCGCAGTACCCTTCGATAATATCCATAAGGTATTCTCTTTCGCGGAACGCAAAAAGAAAAACCGTCATCGCACCGATATCAAGAGCGGTCGTCGCTAGCCAGAAAAGGTGGGACATTAAACGGTTGATCTCTAAAAGCATCATACGGATAACTTTCGCACGGCGCGGTACGTCCACGTCGATAAGTCTCTCGACCGCCAAAGCAAATCCGTAGTTGTTGGAGCTTGAAGCGATATAATCCATACGGTCGGTAGTAGGCATAAACTCGTTATAGATCATATTTTCCGCCATCTTCTCCATACCGCGGTGAAGGTACCCGATATCGGGATGCGCTTTTGTGATCTGCTCTTGTTGGAGGTGAAGCATCAAACGGAGCTGACCGTGAGCAGAGGGGTGTTGGGGACCGAAATTTAAGATAAGTTCGTTGTCGTTTCTGTCAAACGTGATATTTTCAAAAAACGGTGTTAATCTATTTTTTACTTGCATATTTTCTTCACCTTTTCCTTATCTTTGCGGGTCATCAACGATAACCGACGTTTCTTTCTCAAATTTTTTAATCATAAACACGCCGCCCTCTTCTTGATAGCTTTGTTCCACTCTTGGCATGTTGTCGGTGATCGGAGTCCCTTTTGGCACCTCAAATCCAAGGCGCGCAAAACGCTCGGAGTCGTATCTGTCCACGCGCGCCGCATCGCGAAGTTCCGGTCCAATAATATCGCGCGCTTCTTTTCCGTAGATTTTGTCCACTTCGTACCATGCGGCAAACTCGTCCCCTTGAAGCGGGTAGGTTTTAAGAAGCGGATGCCCCTGCCAATCGTAAGGCATAAGGATTCTTTTCATAAACGGGTGGTTGTTTGCTACGATACCGAACATATCGTACATCTC
>JAQUCZ010000114.1 GCA_028685945.1 Sulfurimonadaceae bacterium
CTCTTGAAGCATTGTATCTAAGAGGCTAAAGAGCTCGTCGGAGGCTTTCTCCATCTTTTCGAAATTTTCCAAAATCTCTTTGGCATGTGCAAGGGTTTTCTCCTCTGCATTGCCCTCTAAAAATTTGAGGTTGGTATTTGCATTTTCATGCACTATGGCATGCGGTTTGCCGAGTTGTTTGTAGGCACCCGTTTGGGAGAAGCGGCGTTTCCCCTCTTCGTCGTACCAATGCCCCAGACTGCATTGGTGGATCGTTTGCTCTTCGAGGATTTTATTAAGTGACATCACCGAGTTGTACGCACGCGATTTGTAGAGTATATGGTCGATCTTTGCCAATACCACAAAGACGCTGTTTTCCATGTAGTAGGAGGAATCGACGATCTTTTTGGAGTTGTCGCTAAGCTCTATGAGCGTATGTTCGAAATTTTCGATTTTTTGGGTGGAAGCTTCCACCGTGCTTTGCATCTCCTCCGAACTCGTTTGGATTTCACTCATCCCCTGCTGGAGCGATTTGATCGAGATGGTGATCTCGCTTGTAGCTTTGTGGGTACGCTCGGCTAGTTTTCGCACCTCGTCCGCCACTACCGCAAATCCGCGTCCGTGTTCCCCCGCACGCGCCGCTTCTATGGCTGCGTTGAGGGCTAAAAGGTTGGTTTGATCGGCGATATCGGTGATAAGTTCGATGATCGAAGTGATGCTGTTTGTTTGGTTCGCAAGCTCGCCGATATTGTGGTTGTTATGGGTGACCTGCTCGTTGAGCGCTTCAAGCTCCGAGACGATGGTGTGGATATTTGAGCGCGAATCGGTCGCTAGGGTCGCTGCGGTTTTGGTCGCGTCGGTGACGGTTTTAAGGCTGTCGATGTTGTGATGGAGATCCTCTTTTATAAACGAGAGCGATTCGGAAACATTGATGCTTTTGGTGCTAAGCTGCGCGTTAAAGGTATCGCGTTGCACTTTTTTGTGCTGCTCTTTCATAAACTCGATACTTTTGCCTACGTTCTCGATCGCTTTTACGAATGCACCCTCCATCCCCGCATGGGAGATTTTATTGGTAAAAACCCCTTTGGAAGCGTCGGTAACGGTGGTGTTGATCTCGTGGATGAGGTTTTGGGTATGCCCCAAAAGTTTGGCAAGTTCGCGCCCCATGATCCCTAGCTCCGTATGCTCGTTTGCATCGGCATGGGTATGAGAGAAATCTCCCCGTGCCGCATCGCCGATAAGTTGGGTGAACCCTTTGATACCGCGCGTGATCGATTTGCGAATAAGCGTCGCTATCGTAAAAATGACGATAGTGATAAAAACACCCGAGAGGGAGACGAAGATTTTATAAAAGTTCAGTTCGTTTGATAGCTCTTTAGAAGCAACGGCGAGCTCTTGTTGTTTGAGATCGACGAGCTTTTTAAAGCTCTCTCGTGAGGCGTTTGCATAGGGGGTAAGCGTTTTTTTGTAGTCCGCATAGATACGCATCGTGTCGGTTTTGATCGCTTCGCTCGTGAGGGTGCGCATCATCGCCAAAGAGTTGTTTAAAAACGCCATGGTGGATTCCTTGGCATGTTGCAAAGTCAACTGCGAAGTAGGATCGAGCATCATCGTTTGAAGCTCCTCAAAACGCTTCTCGATCGAAGCGATCGTTTTTTCGAGGGTAGCGATATCTTTGTCGTAGTCGCCCCCGAGCATCAGATCGCGCGTGGTACGGCTGACGTAGTTAAGGTTTTTTTCTATCTCAAGGGTGGTGAGTGCACCCTGCATCGATTTTTCTCTTAAGTGGTTATATTTGGCTTCGATGTGGCTTGTTGCCAAAAATACGAACAACGCGACGAGAATGACCGATAAACTAACCATAAAGATGAAGTAGTTCATCTTCTTTTGGATACTAAGATTTTCCAACATTTTTTTCCTTCGTGACATATTCGGATAATGGTAGCACATTTGAAAAATAAAATCGCTAAAAATCTCACTTTTTTGATAAAAATTTGATTATAAAAATAGATAACAAAAATTTTTTATGTATAAAAAAACATTATACAACTAGAGGTGATATTTTTGTGACAAAACTCCCGTTTTAGGAGTTTTCTGGTTTGCATCGCGGAGCGTGAAAGGGGATGTTAAGTTCAAGACATGCAATCTCTTGGAGGATCGATTGGCGAAACAGATCAAGCGGCGAGCGGATGGAATAATATGCCCAGCGACCCTCCCGCCGTACTTTTAAAAATCCCGCCTCTTTGAGAATTTTAAGATGGCGCGAAACACGCGACTGGATCATCCCAAAAGCGTTTTCTATATCGCAAACGCAAACCTCTTTGTTCGCGTCGATAAAACGGAGGATTCGCAACCTCGTTTCGTCGTTGAGCGCGCCGATCGTTTGTAAAAAAACATCCATCCCCTCTACTCTTTTTCTACCGCTTTTCTAAAGAGGTGGTAGTTTTCAGCTTCAAGCATCTCTTCGACGTACTCTTTGACGTTCTTTTTGCATTTTGTCCAGATTCCCGAAGGGAGGCGCACTTCGAGTTTTTTCTTTTCGCGGAGTTTGATGATCTTTTTGGGGGAGAGCACCTTGGTAACGGGGGTAAAATCTACATCGCTAAGGTCGATGTCGTTCTTGTAAAAAATGGTTTGTTTTTTAAAGTTCCCCCAACCCGGAATTCCATCTTCGGTATAGGGAACCTCGTAGCCGTTTTTGAAACTGACCATCATTTTATAGTGGCTCTCTTCAAAAACCTGCGTAACCTCACCCGCTCCAAAGACCATGCCATAGAGTTTGTCCCCTACTTTTACGTTGTCAAAATATGCCATATTTTTTACTCCCGTTTTTTTTTGAAAGTCATTATATCTCAAAATGATAACCGATTTAAATCAAAGTTTTACCTTGGGTTCGTTAGAATCAAAAATTAAAAAAGTGAATAAAAGGGTAAACGTGAGTTTAGCGCAATTACAGATTCAAAAATTTGAAAAAGCAAGCAGTGAAGGGGATAGGATATTTTTTCAGGCGATGGAGGAGGTGCTCGATTCGATTGCCCCTTTGATCGAGTCGGACGAACGTTACAGACGCCATGCCATAGTGGAACGACTTACGGTTCCCGACAGGGTTTTTAAGTTCAAAGTGACGTGGCTTGACGATGCGAACAATATTCAGGTAAACACGGGGTATCGCGTGCAGTTTAACAATTCGCTCGGACCCTACAAAGGGGGGATTCGCTTTCACCCGAGCGTCAACGAGGGAATTTTAAAATTTTTGGGGTTTGAACAGATACTCAAAAACTCTTTGACGGGTCTGCCGATGGGGGGAGCCAAAGGGGGAAGCGATTTTGATCCCAAGGGCAAAAGCGATTTTGAAGTGATGAAGTTTTGTGCGGCGTTTATGACCGAACTGCACAAACATATAGGACCGCGCGTCGACGTTCCCGCGGGGGATATCGGCGTGGGAGCGCGCGAAATAGGGTATTTGTTCGGGGAATACAAAAAGATCACCTCCACCTACGACGGCGTACTCACGGGTAAACCCTTTATGTTCGGCGGCTCTTTGATGCGCCCCGAAGCAACGGGCTACGGCGTGGTATATTTTACGCAGGCGATGCTGGAACAGGAGAACAAAGAGGCGCTCAAAGGGAAGGTTTGTACCGTCAGCGGCGCTGGGAACGTGGCAATCCACACCATAGAAAAGCTGCAAGAACTCGGAGCGCTCGTGGTGACATGCAGCGATTCGCGCGGGACGATTTATGATTCGCGCGGGGTCGATTTGGCACTTTTAAAAGAGCTGAAACTTCAAAAAAGGGTGAACCTCGAAGAGTACCTCATAACCTACCCCGAAGCGCGTTATATCCCCGTAGAGGAGTATCCCGAAGGGGGGCATGCGGTGTGGAGCATTCCGTGTTATGCGGCGTTTCCTTGTGCAACCCAAAACGAACTGTGGGAAGCCGATGCCAAAACCCTTGTTGCAAACGGCTGTGTCAGCGTAACCGAGGGTGCCAACATGCCATCGACCCCCGAAGCGATCAAAATACTTTTGGACAACAAAATATGTTTCGCTCCCGCAAAAGCGGCAAATGCGGGGGGCGTCGTAGTTAGTTCGTTCGAGATGAGCCAAAACGCGGTAATGACGAAATGGAGCTTTGAAAAGGTGGATGCCAAACTCAAAGAGACAATGCGCCAAATCTGCAAACGGGTTGCACTCACCGCCAAAGATTACGGCGTAGAGGGCAATTACGTCGACGGTGCCAACATAGCAGGGTTTAAAAAAGTCGCCGATGCGATGATAGCGGAGGGTATCTAAGATGAGCGATGCGAACGTCAGCAGTTTCGTAGCAGAAAATTTGGGATTTATGAGCGGGTACGATCCGATGGTGGTGAAACTCAGCGTCATCGTATTTAGTATCGCCTTTATCTATTTTATCCGCCGTATAGGGTTTGATTTTCTCGAAAAAGGGTTTTTGAAGATCAAACGTTTGGAGCACTACTCCAAAGATATTATCAAACGTTTGCGCAAACCAAGCGAGATCATTACGATCATCGTCAATTTCGACATTATTATGTTCGTTTACAACGATTTTACGAGCGTGCAGGCGACGCGGGAGATATTCAATATCGTCTATGTCGTACTTGTGACCTACTGGGTGTTTTCGCTTATCAACTCCATCGTAGGGGTGAAGATAGAGGAGATCGAAGATAGGGTCAACGTCAAAAACGAAGTGATTAATTTCGGGTTGAAGATCCTCAACTTCGCCATCGTTTTGGCGGGCGTGCTTGTTGCGCTTAATTTTATGGGGGTCGATCTAACGGCTATTTTATCGGGTCTTGGAATCGGCGGTTTGGCAGTCGCACTCGCGGCAAAAGACAGCCTTGCAAATTTTTTCGGTACCGTTTCTATTCTTATCAGCGACAGTTTTTCCCAAGGGGATTGGATCCAAATCGGCAATTCCGAGGGAACGGTCGTCGAGATCGGTCTGAGGGTGACGACCATACGCACTTTTGATAATGCGCTGATCTCGATACCCAACTCCACCTTGGCAAACGGTGATATTAAAAACTGGAATAAGCGCACCTTGGGGCGCCGTATTAAAATGAGCCTTGGTGTTAAATACGATTCCAAAAGAGACGACATAAAAAATGCGATCGCAGAGAT